>DASRZR010000043.1:0-9715 GCA_035686185.1 Spirochaetia bacterium
GGTGACGGCCGGTATCGGCCCGAATGGAGGCAGGCATGGCGGCTCTCGCATCCCTGGAGGAGCTCCAGGAAGTTCTTGCGCGGCTGGAGGAGCTTCGCGCCGCGCACCCGGAAGCCTACGAGGCGTTCGCGGCAGTGCTGAGGAAGTACCGCAAGGTGGGGTACAAGAACATCTGCAAGCTGCTGCTGGGAGAGTCCACCCCGGAAAAGCTCAAGGCGGAGTGAGCGCCCTGTTCGTCGCGTTTGACGTGGAGACCACGGGCCTCATTGCCGGCGTGGACCGCATCGTGGAGCTCGCCGCCGTCCTTTTTGATGGCGATGAGGTGGGGGAGGTGTTCTCCTCCCTCGTGAACCCGGGCGTCCCGATGCCGGAAGAGGTCAGCAAAGTCACGGGCATCACGGACGAGATGCTTGCCGGAGCGCCGGCCCCTGCCGGACCGATGTCGGACTTCCTTCGCCTGCTCGGCCGTGGCAGGCCGGTGGCCCACAACGCCCCGTTCGATGCGGGGTTCGTGCTGGTGGAGGCCCAGGAGACGGGACTGCCGCTCCCTGCCGGCCCCATCCTGGACACGCGCGGCCTGGCGCGGCGCGCGTTCCCCGGGCGCTTCAGCTACAGCCTGAAGAACCTCGTGCAGGACCTCGGGCTGCACACGGAGGGGCTGCACCGTGCGCTGGCGGACGCGCACGCCTGCCGGCTCCTGTTCACCACCTGCCACAGGATGCTGTGCCGGGACGCGGGCGCCGGCGGAGCGCCGAGCATGGAAGAGCTGGCGCGCGCAAGCGGCGCGCCGCTTGACTTCCACGAGCACGCGCCCCGGGGCCCCGCGCTGGCCCGGCTCATGAAGAAGGCTATTGACGCCGGCAGCGGAGTTCACATCCTGTATCGTGATTCGGAGGGGGAGACCACGGAACGACTTGTCATGCCGCTTTCCCTCCACTGCGTGGGCGGGGCGCCGGCCGTCACCGCGTTCTGCACGCTGCGCAATGAGAACCGCACGTTCTTCCTCAGTGCCATCAAAGAGGCGCGGGTCCCCTGATGTGGCGGAGCACCCAATGGTAACGCGGGGCATCCAATGGTAACGCGGAGCACGCTGGCGTGAGACGAGCCGTCCTTCTCTCGGGCTGGGGCTCGGTTCCCACCGGGCTTTCCATGAAAGAGTACGTCCTGATCGCGGTCCGGCGCCTTCCGGCCGGCCGGGGTACCCGGGCATGGGAGCGCCTGGCGGAGGACCTGGACCTGGAGCTTTCCGCCTCCTGGCTCCTGCTGAGGCCCGGGGAGCGTGAGCCCTCCGACGAGGTGAAGGCCCGTCTGCAGGGGTGCCGCCCAAGCGTGGAGGACGGAGCGCTCCGCCAGGCGCTGCGCGGCATCGATGCTGCGGCCTCCCGCTCGCGGATCGTCACGGACTTCTCCACGGTCCAGAAGCGCTGCGAGGCGCTTCGAAAATCCGGCCGGCGCCTGGTGTTCACCAACGGCGTGTTCGACCTGTTCCACCTGGGGCACCTCCGCATGCTGCAGTCGGCCCGGGCGCTGGGGGATGCGCTGGTGGTGGGCATCAACAGCGATGAATCTGCGCGGCAGCTCAAGGGCCACGAGCGGCCCATCGTGCCGCAGTTCGCGCGCGCCGAGATCGTGGCCGGGACCCGCACGGCGGCTCTCTGCGTGATCTTTCCGCAGGCGGATCCCCGGGAGCTGCTGCGGGCCGTGCGGCCGGACATCCTGGTGAAAGGGTCGGAGTATTCCCTCTCCGGCGTGGTGGGCCGGGAGCTCGTGGAGCGGGGAGGAGGGGCGGTGGCCCGGGTGCCGCACGTGCCGGGCTGGTCCACCTCGGAGATCATCCGCAGGATCCGCTCATCGGGATAGGGCCCGCGCGTCGCGCGGCGGCGCCCGCCCCGTCACCCCGGGCGCCGATTTCTCTGGCGGCCGGCGCTTCCCCGCGCTATGATGGGGGACCCCCGCTCGGCAAGGAGTCCACATGTCGGTACTCACCCAGGAAGCACGGCGCGGAGTCGACACGATCCTGGCGGCTGCCTCCCAGGAAGGCCGCACCGCGCTGTTCGAGCACGAGGTGTACGGGATCCTCACCTGCCTCGGGCTGTCGGTGCCCCGGCACCTTTTTATCCGTGATCCCCGGGATGTGGACGAGGCCGCGCTGAAGACGGTCGGCCACAAGCTCGTGATCAAGATCGTTTCCGCCCAGGTGCCCCACAAGCAGAAGGTGGGCGGGGTGCGCATCGTCAACGGCACCGACCCGCTGTACGTGCAGTTCGTCATGGCCCGGATGAAGGAGGACGTGGAGTCCCACTTCCCCGCGGAAGAGCGCCCCCGGATTGCCGGCTTCCTCGTGGTGGAGTTCGTGCCCCACACGGAGGCGCTGGGCTACGAGGTGCTGATCGGCTTCCGGGAGGACCCGGCCTTCGGCCCCGCTCTCACCGTGAGCAAGGGCGGGGACGACGCGGAGTTTTTTGCCCGTAACTACGACCCGGCCAACATCTTCCTTCCTCCCATGGAATACGAGGACGCGGATGCGCTGGTGCGGTCCCTTCACATCCGGCACAAGTTCGAGCAGGTCGGCCACCCGGAATACCTTTCCCTCATGGCGCGCGCCATGGCGGAGCTCAGCGCCCTGGCCATGGCGTACTCCCCGCTGGCCGAGCGGCCGCGCCTCGTGCTGAAGGCGCTGGAAGTGAACCCGTTTGCGATCTCCAAGGACGGGAGGTTCGTGGCGCTGGACGGCCTGGCCGAGATCGCTCCGGCCCCGGCCGCCGAGGAATGGAACCCCCGGGTCAACCGGGAGAACCTGGATGCGTTCTTCCGCCCGCGGGGGGTGGCCGTGGTGGGAGTGTCCTCCGACCGGGCCAAGTACAGCATGGCGCGCGACATCGCCGAGCTCCTGCACGAGCTGCACCGCAAGGACCTGTACCTCGTGAACCCGCGCGGGGGTGCGCTGACGCTGGGAAGCACGGAGTATCCGCTGTACACTGACATCTCCGCGCTGCCGGGACCCGTGGACCTTGCCGTGTACGCTGCCCCCGCCCAGAACGCGCCGGCGTTTCTCCGCTCGCTGGCACCCGGCCGTGTGCGGGCGGTGGTCCTCATTCCGGGCGTCCCTTCCTCCGTGCCCTACGCAGAGTACACGCGGCAGCTCCGGGAATCGGTCCCGGCCGGGATCCGCATCATCGGGCCCAACTGCATGGGCGTCTACCACGCGGCCACGGGCGGCCAGCCGGGCGTGAACACGCTGTTCATCAACGAGAAGCGGCTGGAGGTGCGCTCCTCCGACCATGCCAACGCGGTGCTTCTCACGCAGAGCGGGGCGCTCTCGGTGACGCTCATCGACAAGCTGCGCTACTGCCGGCCGCTGCGCTCCGTGGTCAGCTTCGGGAACAAGTTCGACGTGAAGGTGGGGGACCTGCTGGCGCATTTCTCCCAGGACCCGGCCGTGGAGCTCCTGGCGGTATACCTGGAGGGACTGGACCCGGGGGAGGGGCGCGCGTTCCTGGAGTGCGCCCGGCAGTCCACCAAGCCGATCGTCGCATACAAGGGAGGCCGCACCGAGGCCGGGGCGCGCTCCGCGGCCAGCCACACCGCCTCCATGTCCGGCAACTACGACGTGTTCAAGGCCGCCTGCCATCAGGCCGGCGTCCTGCTCACGGAAACGATAGAGGAGTTCTACGACCTGATACGCGTGTTCTCCCTGCTGGCCGGCCGCCGGCCAAAGGGCAACCGGGTGGCGGGAGTGGTGAACGCGGGCTTCGAGTCCACCGTCAGCGCGGACGAGCTGAAAGGGCTCACGCAGGCGCGCCTGGGGGCCGCCACGGTGGAAAAGCTGAACGCGATCAACAGCACCGGGCTGGTGGACACTCACTCCCCGTTCCTGGACATCACACCCATGGCGGATGACAGGACCTACGCGCAGTTCGTGGAAGCGGTGATCTCGGACCCGGACGTGGACTGCGTGTTCGTGGCGGTGGTGCCGCACGCGGTGACGCTGAAGACGGTGCCGGAGACCTGCCGGGACCCCGATGCGCTGGCCACGCTCCTGGTGGACATTTCGAGGCGCTACGCCAAGCCGCTGGCCGTTTCCGTGAATGCCGGCCGGCACTACGCGGATTTCACTGCCGCGCTGGAGGAAGGGGGCCTTCCCGTATACTCGGACATACGGTCCGCCATCACGTCCCTGGATTCCTTCGTGTCCTTCTGCCTGGGCTCCCGGGCCCCCGGGAGGCGTAATGCCTGCTGACCAGGAAACCGAGCTGTTCCAGCTCGTTGACCGCCAGGGGAAGCCGGTCGGCAGCGCCACCCGAAAGGAGTGCCACGGCAACCCCGCCCTGATACACCTGGTCATCCACTGTCACGTGCTCGATGCGCAGGGTCAGCTCCTGCTGCAGAAGAGGTCCCTGACAAAGGACACGAACCCCGGCCGTTGGGATACCTCCGTGGGCGGACACGTGTCAGCCGGGGAGCCGGTCCGGGACGCGCTCCTTCGGGAAGCGCGGGAGGAGCTTGGCCTGGACGCGACCGAGGCAGTGCGGCTGTACGCGTACCTGATGGAAGGCTCGTTCGAGTCGGAGTACGCGGAGTGCTTCCTGCTGGAAACGCGGGAGGCGCCGCGCCCGGACCCGCAGGAGATCGAGGAGGCGCGCTACTTCAGCGTGGAACAGGTGCAGGCCATGCTCGGGTCCGGTGCCCTGACGCCAATGTTCGAGCACGAGTGGCCCCGGCTGCTGGCGGCCCTGCGGGGCCGCGGGCGGTGAGGTCGCGGCAGCCCCGGGGGAATCCTCAGCGCTGCGGCGCCTCGCGGTAAGCCTCCGGGGCCTCGGAGGCGAGCTTGACGTACACTTCCCCGTTCTTCCTGACCTTTGCCACGGCTTCATCATCCAGCGTGCGGATCACCCGGGCCGGGCTGCCGATGATCAGGGACCGGGCCGGGAACGTCTTTCCTTCCGTGACGAGCGCACCGGCCCCCACCACGCTCCCTTCTCCAATGACCGCGCCGCTCAGCACCACGGCGCCCATCCCGATGAGGCAGTCGTTTCCCACCCGGCAGCCGTGGAGGATGGCCTGGTGCCCGATGGTCACCCGTTGCCCCACCACGCAGGGGAGGCCGAAGTCGGTGTGGAGCACCGCACCGTCCTGAACGTTGGAGCCGCGGCCCACCGTGATGGGCTCGATGTCACCGCGCAGCGTGGCGCTGAACCACACGCTGGTCTCCGCCTCGAGCGTCACGTCTCCCGCCACCTCGGCGTTCCACGCGATGAACAGCGCCTGGTCCACCCTCGGCACCTTGTCCCCGATCCTGTGCACCACTTCGTCACCTCCCCGCCGCGTCCACCGGCGTCGCGGCTCCCAGCTTCAGGAGCTGCGCGTTCACGTTGATACGGTTCTTGAGCACCACCCGCGCGGCCGTGCCCGTGTCCTCTCCCGGCCGTTCATCCTTCAGGAACACCTGCTTCTTCAGCACGCGGCGGCGCAGGTAGTCACGCGCCGCGGCCGGGTCCCGGATCTCCAGGCCCAGGAAGCGCACGACCGTGCCGTTTTCCAGCTCGATGCTGCAGTCATCGCCCACCGCCTGCACGGTGTGGAGCGTCGGGGGCGCGCGTCGGCCGCCCGTGGGGGCCGACGGCGGCGCCAGATCCGGGATCCGTGCACGGCCTCCACTCGCGGGACGCGGCCCGAGAGCCATCGCCTCCCGGTCCGGCACCACGATCCGCGTGCCGGGCGCCTGGCGCGCCTCATCCAGAAACTCCCCGTTGATCTCGTAGCCGACCGCCTGCCGGTCCAGGGCGACCGCCACTCGCGCGGTGGTTCCCGATCCCATGAACGGATCCAGCACCGTGTCTCCTGGGAAACTGAACATCCTGATGAGTCGCCGCGGGATCTCTTCCGGGAACGGAGCGTCGTGGCCTTTCTTGCGCGCCCCTCCCAGCTCCCAGTGGCCGGAAAACCAGCTCTTCCACTCGTCGCGGGAGAGCGCGGCATCCCGGCGCACGGCCGGATCCGGGCGACGCACCGTGCCGGGCTTCTTGAACAGCAGGATGTACTCGAAATCGATCTCCACGATTCCGTTTGGCGGGTACGGGTAGGAGCCCATGACCACCGCCCCGCCGCTGGTGTTCATCGTGGTCTTCTTTCTCCAGATGATGGAGCCCAGGTAGTCGAACCCGATCTCCGCGCATTGGCAGGTGATCTCGGCGTGCAGCGGGATCACGCGGTAGCGGCCGAAGAGGCTGGCCCGCGCGAACTGGTCCCCGATGTTCACGCACAGCCGAGCCCCCGGCGCCAGGACGCGGTGCAGCTCCCGCCACACCCGGCCGAGGTCATCGAGATACTGGTGCAGAGTCTGGCCCCAGCCAATCTGCCCGGGGACCCCGTAGTCCTTGATCTGCCAGTACGGAGGCGAGGTCACCACGAGGTCGATTCCCGCGTCCGCGAGCTCCGGCATGCGCCGGCAGTCGGCCCGGTAGAGCACCGCGCGGCGGTCTGGCCCCTGCATGGTGCGGCAGTATAGACCGCCCCCCGGCGGGGAACAAGGAGTTTGACTCCGCCGGGCGCCGGTTCGTACTTTCGTGGCGGAGGATGCCAATGTCAGCCACGCTTTCCCCGGGCCAGAAGGCGCCCGGGTTCCAGCTCAAGGACCAGAACGGCGCCACCGTTCGCCTTTCCGACTTCGCCGGCCGCAAGGTGCTCCTGTATTTCTACCCCAAGGCGGACACCCCGGGATGCACCACGCAGTCCTGCGCCGTGCGCGATGCCCGGCAGGACATGAAGAAGCTGAACGTCGACGTGCTGGGGCTCAGCCCGGACACGCCGGAGGACCAGAAGAAGTTCGACGCGAAGTTCTCACTGGGATTCCCGCTGCTGGCGGACACGGACCACGCGGTGGCGGAGGCCTATGCCGTGTGGGGAGAGAAGACGAGCTACGGCAAGACCTCCATGGGAATCATCCGCTCCTCGTTCCTCGTGGACGAGAACGGGCTCATCCAGCGCGCATGGTACAAGGTGAAACCGGAGGATACCGTGCCGAAAGCGCGCGAGGCGCTCGCGGAGCTGGCGAAGAAGTAGCTCACCCGCGCTACTCCATGTAGTGGCAGCCCACGGAGCGCGTGTTCGAGCTCGCCGCGGATACGATCACCTGGGCGGAGAGCACCGCGTTGCGCAGCTCGATGAGCGGCCGGCTGATCGTGGCCTGCTGGTAGAACCGCATGATGCGGTGGCTGAGGTAGTTGAGGTCCGCCATGGCCCGCTCCAGCCGCTTCGCGTTCCTGATGATGCCGGCGTAGTTCCACATCGTGGACTGGATGCTGCCCATGTCCTGCTGGATGAGCACCGGGTCGAACTCTTCCGCTGGTAGAGGGTAGACCCACTCCGGGATGCTGGCGCGCAGCGCCGGGGAGACGGGCGCGAGTGACCGTACCGCGTCCTTTCCCGCCGCGTGTCCGTAGTACAGCGCCTCCAGCAGGGAGACCGATGCGAGCCGGTTGGCGCCGTGCACTCCCGTGCAGGCGGTCTCTCCCGCGGCGTACAGGCCGTCCACCGATGTGCGGCCGTTCAGTCCGACCTTCACGCCGCCGCAGAAGTAGTGAGCGGCCGGAACCACGGGGATGGGCTCCTTCCTGATATCGAGGCCCACGCTCATGCACTTCTCGAAGATGCCGGGAAAACGCTCCTCCAGATGGGAGTCCGCCGCGGAGCGGGCGTCCAGCAGGAGGTAGTCCGAGCCCTCGTTCTCCATCTCCCGGTACATGGCCCGTGCCACTTCGTCACGCGGCGCCAGGTCCGCGAGATCCGGTGCGTATTTCTTCATGAACGCCTGCCCGTGCAGGTTGACCAGCCGGGCGCCTTCCCCCCTCACGGCCTCCGAGATCAGGAACCGTTTCACGTCACGGTGGAACAGCACCGTGGGATGGAACTGCACGAACTCCGCGTTCAGGATTTCCGCGCCCACACGCTGCGCCATGGCCAGTCCGTCCGCCGTGGCGCAGGCCGGGTTGGATGTGTGCAGGAAGAGGTTGCCGGCGCCGCCGGTGGCAAGGATCGTGGCGGGGGCATAGCAGGCTTGCACGCGCTCGTTCGTCTCGTCCCAAAGGTACGCGCCGATCACCCGGGTGCGGCGGTAGCGCTCCTGGGGGTCCGTGGAGTTGTGGGTGTTCGTGATCAGGTCAATGGCGGAAAGGGAGGAGAACGTGCGGATCCCGGGCGTGGCGCGCACGGCTTCCAGCAGCGCCAGCTCGATGGCCCGCCCCGTGGTGTCCTTGGAATAGTAGATCCTGCGCAGCGAGTGGGCGGCCTCCTGCGTCAGAGCCGGCCTGCCACCCCCGTCACGATTGAAGGGAACGCCCAGGCGCTGGACAAGGAGCTCGTCCACCAGCGCGGGCCCCCGGGCAGCGAGCAGCTCCACCGCTTCACGGCTGTTGATGCCGTCCCCGGCTACCGTGATGTCCTTTGCCAGGAGCTCGGGGGTATCTCCCTCTCCCCGGGCCACGATCCCGCCCTGGGCGTAGAGCGTGTTGCATTCCTCCAGCGCCGGCTCCTTGGAGATCACCGCCACGCTGCGGCCTTCCGCCGCCGCCGCCAGCGCGGCCGTGAGCCCCGCGATCCCGGCGCCCAGGATCATCAGGTCACATTCCATTGCCGGCGCTGCCATCGTCACCCTCCCCGGCCCGGACGCACGCTTCCCGCGGTGTCCGTCTTCAGCGAAAAATCGAAGGAGCGCACGGAATGCGTGAGCGTTCCCACGGAAATGAAATCCACCCCCGCGGCGCTCACCGCGGGGATGCGCTGCAGTGTCATGTTCCCGGAGGCCTCTACCTCTGCCCGCCCGGCGATGTGCCGCACTTCCGCGGCAATTGCGCCCGCGTCCATGTTGTCCAGCAGGATCATCCGCGCGCCGGCGGCCAGCGCCTCTTCCACCTCCGCCGCGGTCCGGCATTCCACCTCGATGACAAACCGGTCTCCCCAGCGCTGCCGGGCGCGCCTCACGGCCTCCGTCACGGACCCCGCCGCCTCCACGTGGTTGTCCTTGATCAGCACCATGTCGTACAGGCCCTGGCGATGGTTGCGCCCGCCGCCCACGGTCACGGCGTACTTGGACAGCGCCCGCCATCCCGGCAGTGTCTTGCGGGTATCCAGGATCACCGCCTGCCCGGACTCCCGCGCCGCCTGCACGGCCGCGCCGGTGGCGGTGGCGATCCCGCTGAGAAACGACAGGAAGTTCAGCGCGGTCCGCTCTCCGGACAGCAGGGAGTGGGTGGGTCCCTCCACCGTTGCCACCGCGAGGCCCGGTTCGAGCCGCGCGCCATCATGCACGCGGAAGCTCACGCGCATCCTGGCATCGATGCGCGGGAACACGGCGGCGAACACCTGTTCTCCGGCGAGGATGCCGGTGTCCTTGCTCCACAGCGTGGCCGACTGTACGCCCTCCGGCGTCACTGCCTGGGACGTGACGTCACCAAGGTCGCCGAGGTCCTCCTGGAGCGCCAGCTCCAGCAGCGGCAGGTAGTCTCGTTCGTGCACCCGGCAAGAATAGTGCCGGCAAGGGGGCGCTTCAAGGCCGAGCCGCCTCAGGCTTGCCGGCCTCCCCATCGCCGGTTACATTCTTGGATGTGAGACGAAGAATCGCGTTCCTTGGCGCGCTGGCCGTTGGCGCGGTCGTCGCGCTGGCGGGGTGCTCTACGCTGAACGTGAAAACACCGGACGGGATGTTCCTGTCCACCGG
>DASRZR010000044.1:0-13568 GCA_035686185.1 Spirochaetia bacterium
TGCGGAGGCGGCCGGCGCCGGGTCGGTGGCCGTAGCCCCGGGGGCTCCACCGCCCTGCAGGGAGCCGGCCGCGGGGCGTTTCCTGCCGGGGTGGGTTCCCGCGGCGCCGGTGGCGGACGCGCCAGTGCCTTCGTTTGCCCCATACGCCGAGGTGCTCGCCGCCGCGCGGGAACCCGGAGCCACTGGCTTCGCCCCGCCTGCGGGGCCATTCGACGCCGGAGTGCCGCCCCCCACAGGGGTCATCGCCGGCCCCGCGCCCGTGGGAGCCGGTCCGGCCGCCGCGTTGCCGGTGCCGGCCGGGTTGGCCGCCGTGGTCGATGCGCCGGTGGCTCCGGCGCGGGAGCCGCCGCGGCGCTGGGCAACGATCACCGGGTCTCCCGGGGCGAGCGGACCGCTTGCGATCTGCACGCTGGTGCTGTCGGACAGCCCGATGATCACGCGCCGGGGGACGGGGCGGCCGTCCTGGAGCACCCAGACCGTGACCTGGGATCCCGGGGCGCCGGCCACCGCCTGAGCGCCCGGTGCCGCACCGTTGGACTGGAACTGGCCCGCGCCGCCGCCCCCGAACCCTCCGAAGCCTCCCCCGCCACCCGCGGGAGCCGACAGCGGCCGGTAGAGCACGCCCGCGATGGGCACCGCGGGTACGTGAGCAACCGCGCCCACGTCGATGGTAACCTGCGCGGTCATGCCGGGGAAGAGACGACCGGAACTGTCGTGCACGGCCACCACGGCGTCATAGGTGACGACGTTCTGGACCACAGTGGGGTTCACCCGGACCTGGGTGACCGTTCCGGTGAAGGTCTGGTTGGGGAAAGCGGTGACAGTGAACCGGGCCGCGGCCCCTTGACGCACGCTGCCGGCGTCCGCCTCGTCCACCGAGGTGTCCACCTGCATGTCGGTGAGGTTCGTGGCGAGGCTGAACAGGGTCGGCGTCTGCAGGGAGGCCGCCACGGTCTGCCCGATGCTCACGTTTCGCGCCATCACCATGCCGTCCATGGGGCTTCGGATCACCGTCTTGCTGAGGTTGTACTGGGCCTGCGCGAGCTGGCCCTTGGCCACGGCCACCTGCGCGTCGCCTACCTGCACGGCCGCCTGGGACGCCAGGTAGTCCTGGTAGGCAGCCGTACGGGACGTCGTGTCCGTGTCGACCTGGTTCTGGTTGATGAGGCCCTGGGAGAGCAGCGGCAGGTCCCTCTTCAGCGTGAGGTCCGCGAGATCGAACAGCGCCTTCATCTTGCCCACGTTCACCTGGGCGGAGTTGAGGTTTGCCTCCGCCAGGTGGAGGTTCGCGGTGGAAGAATCCACCGCCGCCTGGTAGTCCGTGGGATCAAGCGTCGCCAGCACCTGGTCCTTGCGTACGTGGGAGTTGAAGTCCGCCCCCAGCGTCTTGATGGTTCCGGAAACCTCGGTGCCCACGGAGACCGTGTTCACCGGGTTCACGGTACCTGTTTCGCTCACGGTAGCGGTGATGTCCGCGTAGCCCACGGGCCGCGTGATGTAGCTCACGACGTCCCTCTTCGCGGCCAGCGGCCGTATCACCAGAACGCCGACCACCAGGACCGCGGCCACCACGCCGGCAATGATCAGGGCCTTGGGTGCCGTCTTCATATCACTATCCCCCTACAATCCCATGACGTTGTTCAGCGTCAGAATGGCCAGGATGTACGTGCTGCGGGCCTGCTCGAGCCCGACCTGGGCCGTGGTCAGCGCGGAGAACGCGGTCAGCACGTCAAGCGTGGTTTCCAGGCCTACCGCGAACTTCGCTTTCTCCAGATCGTACTGCCCCTGCGCCTGGCGCAGGTTGTCCCCCGCCAGGTCAAGGCGATCCTTGGCGTCCTTCACACCGAACAACGCGTTCTGAACGTCTATCGTGATGCTCTGCCGCTCCTGGTCCTGCTGCAGACCCAGGGAGGAGAGCTGCTGGGAGGCCTGCTCCACCTCGGCCCCGGCCAGGCCGCCGTCAATGACGGGCATGGCCACGGACACACCGGCCGTGAAGCTGCCGGTGGTCACGGACGCCGTCCAGTCCTTCCCCAGGCTGAGCGTGCCGTTCACGGACACGACGGGAAGCGCCTGCGTCTTCTGGAGGGCCAGCGCGATGCCGGCGGAATGGAGATTGAGCTGCAGCGTGCGCAGCTCGGAGCGGTTCTGGTAGGCCGTGGTGAGCGCGCGGGACTCGTCCAGCGACGGCAGCGGCGGAGAGGCGGCGTCCGCCACTGTGTACTGCCGTTCCAGCGCCCACCCGACGGCGAGGGACAGCTTCTTGCGGTCCACTACCACCGTGTTCTGCGCCGTGCGCAGGTCAAGCTGTGCCTGCGTAAGCGTCACCTGCACCTGCAGCACCTCCAGCGAGGTGGCGCGCTGGGCCTGGAACAGGCCCTGGTAGTAGGCAACATTTTCCTCCGCCTGGCTCACGGTGGCCTGCCGCAGCCCCACGGTGTGCTGGTCTCCGAGGAGCGTGTAGTAGTCCTGCTGGGCCTGGTAGAGAACGTTCTTCATGGACGCGTCGTAGGTCACCTGCGCGATGCGGTAGGCGTCCTCCGCCTGCTGGACGGCGGCGGACGCTCGTCCCTTCGGATACCCATCGAACACGGTCTGGCTGGCGGAGAGGTTCAGGCCGCTTACCTGGTCGGCCGGGTTCGACTCGCCGATGGCGTGGGACGCGGTGAGCCCCACACTGGTGGCAGGACCCGACAGCGAGAGACCTCCCCCCAGGTTCTCCGCGGTGGTCGGGCTGGCGCTGGTGGCGACCGTGGTGCCCGGCACCGTGCCCTGGTGCGCGTAGTCGGCCTTCCCGCTGAGGCTGAGGCCATTGGTGGCCTGCGCCTGCGCGAGCTGGGCCCTGGCGGAGGCGAGCGCCACCTGCGCGAGCCTCAGCCCGGGCGCGGACGCCCGGGCGGCGTCAAGGACCTGCGAAAGGTTCACGGTTTCCGCGGGAGCGACGGAGGCCGTCGCGGGGGCGCCGGCCGGCGCGGAACCCGTGCCGACAGCGCCTCCCGCCGCCTGGGCGCCAGCCACGCCGGAGGAGGTGAAAAGCGCAGCCGCCGCCACGATGATTGCATACAGCCGTACGTTCACTGATAGCGTCATTGTCTTTCTGCCTTTACTTGAGGGTGGCCCAAAACGGGCCCCAATACCATAAAGCATCGATGAAAAGAATATAACGTTCCGTTACGGGCGGCGGGGCTTGACGGGACGTCCCGTCCGCGTTATTAATTAGATTATCTAATGATTCGAAAGGTGAATGAAATGACGGTCTCCCCGGTCCCGTGCGCCCAGGCCGTCCTGGACGTGGTCCCGTCGGTGATGCGCTTCATCCGCGCCGAGATGAGGGGCAGCCGGGCGGACCTGAGCGTGCCGCAGTTCCGCTCCCTCCTGTACATTGCCCGCCACGAGGGCGCCTCGCTGCGGGAGGTGGCCGCGCACCTGGGCCTCACGCCCCCCTCCGCGAGCAAGATGATCGACGGGCTGCAGCGGCGCACCCTGGTGCGTCGCCGCTCCTCCACGGAGGACCGTCGGCGGATCACGCTGGGGCTCACCCCCTCCGGCGCGGCCCAGTTGCGGCAGTCGATGGCCGCCGCCCGGCGCAAGCTCGCCGGGCGCCTGGGAGATCTCGCCCCGGAGGAGCTGGAGACGGTCACCGCCGCCATGCGCATCCTTCACCTCTCCTTCCCCGCCCCGGGCCAGCGGGAAAACTGAAGGCCCGCCATGCCAATTCTGGAGATCCAGGGTCTGACCCGCCGGTTCGGGGACGTGTACGCCGTCGATCACCTTCAGCTCGCGGTGGAGCCCGGTGAGATGTTCGCGCTGCTGGGGCCCAACGGCGCCGGCAAGAGCACCACCATCAAGATGCTCACCACCCTGTTGCCGCCCTCCGAGGGGGCCGCCCGGGTGGCCGGCCGTGACGTGGTGCGGGAAGCCGCGGAGGTCCGCCGCCTCATCGGGTACGTGCCGCAGATGCTTTCCGCGGATGGCACGCTCACCGGGTTCGAGAACCTGCTCATCTTCGCCCGCATGTACGAGCTGCCGCGCCGGGAGCGCGCCGAGCGGGTCCGGGAGGCGCTCTCCTTCATGGGGCTGGCGGATTCCGCGGACCGGCTCGTCCGCCAGTATTCGGGCGGTATGATCCGGCGGCTGGAGATCGCGCAGTCCATGCTCCATGACCCGCGCGTGCTGTTCCTGGATGAGCCCACCGTGGGCCTGGACCCGGCCGCGCGGCGCGCGGTGTGGGACCACATCCAGAGCCTTCGACAACGGCGCGGCATGACGATCATCCTCACGACGCACCAGATGGAGGAAGCCGACCTGCTGTGTGACCGCGTGGCCATCATGCACAAGGGCCGGCGGGTGGCCCTCGGCACACCGGCCGCGCTGAAGGCGGCCATCGGGACGCCGCGCGCTACGCTGGACGACGTGTTCATCCACTACACGGGCGCCAATCTTGATTCCGGAGGAACCTATCGTGAAACGAGAACAACCCGCCGCTCCGCGCGTCGGCTCGGTTGAGGCTGCCGCCATCGGCCGGGCGGTCCCGCGCCGCCCGTTGCCGTCCGAGGCGGCAAGCTACGTGGCGCGGACGGCCGCGCTCGTCGGCATGGAAGCAAGGAAGCTGCTCCATGATCCCACGGAGCTTTTGACCCGGGCCATCCAGCCCGCGCTGTGGCTTCTGGTATTCGGCCAGGTGTTCACGCGAGTCCGCGCCATCCCGACCGGGAACCTCCGCTACATCGACTTCATGGCGCCGGGGATCCTCTCCCAGAGCGTGCTGTTCATCGCCATCTTCTACGGCATCTCCATCATCTGGGAGCGGGACCTCGGCATCCTGCACAAGTTCCTGGCCAGCCCGGTCCCGCGGTCCGCGCTCGTGCTGGGAAAAGCGCTGTCCGCCGGCCTCCGAGCGCTCACGCAGGCCGTCATCGTCTATGCCCTGGCGGTCGTCCTGGGCGTGCAGATGGACTGGCGCCCGGGGGCGCTCGCGGGAGTGCTTCTGGCAGTGGTGCTGGGCGCGGCGTTCTTCTCCACCTTCTCCCTCCTGATCGCCTGCGTGGTGAAAACCCGGGAGCGCTTCATGGGAATCGGGCAGATCCTTACCATGCCCCTGTTCTTCGCGAGCAATGCCATCTATCCTCTGTCCATCATGCCGCGGTGGCTGCAGGTCGTCTCCCACGCCAACCCGCTCACCTACCAGGTGGACGCGCTGCGCGGCCTCATGCTCGCCGGGGGCGCGAGCACGTACGGCATCGGCACGGACCTGGGCGTGCTGGGGGCGGCCACGGTAGTCCTGGTGGGCATCGCGGCGCGGGTGTACCCGGGCATCGTGATCTAGGAAGGAGAAACACGGATGGAGTGGAACGCCGCGGACATTGCGGGGATGATCGATCACTCCCTGCTGCGGCCGGAACTGACCCGGCAGGACATCGTGGAAGGGTGCCGCATCTCGAAGAAGTACCGGGTGGCCGCGGTCTGCTGCGCGCCCACGGACGTGGCGCTGTGCCGGCAGGAGCTGGAGGGAACGGCGGTGCGTATCGCCGCGGTGGTGGGGTTCCCGCACGGCTACTCCACCACGAAGGTGAAGGTGGCCGAAGCGGAGCAGGCGATGACGGACGGCGCCGCGGAGCTGGACATGGTGCTGCACATCGGGCGGCTGCGAAGCGGGGACCTGGACTACGTCCGGCAGGACATCCGGGAGGTCGTGAACGCGGCGCACGCGCGGGGTGCTCTGGTGAAAGTGATACTGGAGAACTGCTACCTCACCGACGAGCAGAAGCGCATGGCCTGCCGGCTCTGTGAGGAGGCCGGCGCCGACTTCGTGAAGACCTCCACCGGTTTTGCCAGGGGAGGGTCCACGCTGGAGGACCTGGCCCTGATGCGCGCCAGCGTCTCGGCGCATGTCCAGGTGAAGGCGGCCGGCGGCGTACGGGACCTGGACACGGCGCTGAAGGTCCGGGAAGCCGGTGCCACCCGGTTCGGCGCCACGCAGACCGAGGCCATCATGGAAGATGCCTACCGTCGAAGCCGGTAGGTCACCGAGTATTCGAGCGGCCGGTCCAGCACCAGGAGCCGCAGCAGCGGGATTCGGAAGACCACGGAGTCCGCGTTCTTCGTGCCTCCGGCCTGGGAGAGGATGTCTCCCTGCGGCCGGACGGTGAGCGTCACGAAGGATTTTCGAAGCAGCGCGGGTGCGCTGTCCCCGATTGAGAACGAGATCATGGAAAGGTAGTCCGACTCGGACACGGTTCCGGTTCCCTGGGGTCCGAGCTGCTGCAGGACGGGGTTCTGCAGCGGCGGCACCAGGGCGCTGATTCCGCTCCACGTGGCGCGGTCGAAGCGCAGCCGCAGGGTGCGCGCCTCTCCGTCTTCCGTGAGCGTGGCCGCGCCGGTCGAGGCCAGCGCTTCCTGGTGATCCAGCGTCCACGAAAGCGAATCAAACGCCAGCTCCAGGTCGAGCGAGCTGGCGGTCGGCGCCTCCACCTTCTGCACGATCACACCGGGCCGGGACTGGAAGCTCTTGCGCACCGCTTCCGGCTCGAAGACCCGTCCGCCCGGCAAGCCGCTCCCTCCCGCCTCGGCAAGGCCTGCCAGGTAGTCGTGGAGCAGCGGCGCCACCTCCGCGTGCGTGGTGAGCGTGCCGGACCCGTCCGCCGCGATCACCAGCGTCTGGTTCACGGTGCAGGAGACGAGGAAAATACCGGCGGCAGTGCCCGCCACGCACAGCAGGAGACGAAAGGCGCGCTTCACGCAGCAGACGGTAGCCCGCCGGCTTCAAAAGCGCAAGTTTTATCGGGTAGTATCCCTTCAATGCCTGTCATCACCATTCTGCCCGGCCGCACCGTCGTGGAGGCGGAACGCGGCGCGCTTCTCCGTGTTGCCCTCCAGGCGGCGGGTGTTCTCCTCGACTACCCCTGCGCGGGGAAGGGCAAATGCCGTCAGTGCCGGGTGAAAATGGATCCCGCGCCCGCCGAGGGCGGCGAGGGGCTTCCGCCGGCGGTTCGGGACGCCGGCTACCGGCTGGCCTGCCAGGTGAAGGTGGTTTCCGACTGCACCGTGACGATCGAGGAGACCGGCGCCGCCCGCCGGGCGTGGAGACAGGGGCTTCGCCGTGGGGATGCGGAAGCCGCGGTGGCGGCTTTGTCGGTGAAGCGACGGCACGTGTCCCTGACCGCCCCGAGCCTGGAGGACCAGCGCGCGGACTGGGAGCGCGTAACGGATGCGCTCACCGCTGCCGGCATCAGCACCGCGCCGGCGGATCCCCGCGGCCTGGAGCACGTGTCCCGGCTCCTGAGAGAACAGGACTGGAACGTGGATGCCGTCTGCGAGGAGTCAGACCTCCTCTGCCTGCGGCCGGTGGGAGGCCGTCACGCCCTGGGCGTTGCCGTGGATCTGGGGACCACCACCGTGGACCTCGCGCTGGTTGACCTGGAGACCGGCGTCACACGGGCCCGGCAGGCGTTCCTCAACGGCCAGGTCTCCTTTGGGGCGGACGTCATCTCCCGCGCGCAGAGCTTTCATGACGACAACGGCCCGGTGCGTCAGGCAGCCCTGCGCACCATCGAAGTGGGAGCGCACCGCCTGCTGCAGGAGGTCGGCGCTCCCGCCTCCGACGTGGCAAAGACCGTGGTGGTGGGGAACCCCATCATGATCCACATTCTGCACGGCATCGACCCGTTCCAGCTCACCCACGTGCCCTACGTGCCGGTGATTTCCGGCTCGCTCCGCCGGGCCCCGCGGGAGATGGAGTGGACGTTCCAGCGGGACGGCTGCGTGGAGACGCTGCCGCTCATCTCGGCGTACGTCGGCGCGGACACGGTCGGAATGATCGTGGCGCTGGGCCTGGAGGAAGAAAAGCTGACGTCACTTTCCATCGACATCGGCACGAACGGGGAGATGGTGCTCGCCCGGCCGGGGCAGATGCTGGCCACGTCCACCGCGGCCGGCCCGGCGTTCGAGGGAGCGCAGATCGCCTGCGGCATGCGCGCGCTGGACGGCGCGGTGACCGGCCTTCGCATCGGCGCGGACGGGGAAGTGGCGCTGGACGTGGTGGGCGGTGGCGCGGCGCGCGGGCTGTGCGGCACCGGACTGGTGGCCGCCGTGGCGGAGCTTCTGAACCGTGACCTGGTGGACACCACCGGCAGGATCAGCGAGCCGTCCGCGGTTGCGCCCCCGCGCCTGCGCCAGCGGCTCATCACCGTGAACGGCGAGCCGGCGTTCGCCCTGAACGATGACGGAAGCGTGTATCTCTCGCAGTCGGACATCCGCACGCTGCAACTCGCCAAGGGCGCGGTCCGCACCGGCGTGGACACGCTGCTCTCGAAGAGCGGCCTGGCCGCGGAGGAGCTGGGAGCGCTGAGGCTGGCGGGGAACTTCGGCGCCGGGCTGGATGCCGGGGCCGCCATGCGCATCGGCCTGGTTCCCCCCATGGACCTGGAACGGGTCCACGTGGTGGGAAACGCGGCGCTGCGCGGAGCCGTGATGGCGCTGCTCTCCCGTGACTGCGCGCGACGGTCAGAGCGCGCGGCCCGGAACACCCGGTTCGTGGAGCTCGGCGGCACGGCCGAGTTCCAGGAGCGGTTCATGGACTCGATGGTGTTTTGAACACTCCCTGGAGGAAGCCGCCCCCGCGCCCCGGCGGGGAGAACCATCGCCCGCTGATCTTGCGCGCTTTCTCTTCCAGCGTGCGATCGATGAACGCGGCGTAGTCTTCCGCGGTCCCGGGGCCGGCCTGAAACCCGTTGACGATGATCCCGGAGGCTCCCGGGGCCCCCATCAGCGCGGTTGCCAGGCCGCGGAATGCGTCCCGCGCCGCGGCCTCCACGGGCCCGGAGGCGGGCCCGCCGCTTGCAAAGCCCAGCGTGCCGGAACCCCGGCCCACGAACGAGGCCAGCACTTCGCGGACCAGGAGCACGGGACCTTTCGCGTCATCGAACGCCCGGTCCACGTCAGCGGTGGTGACGGACGTCAGGGCGCCGCCCGCTGCCGCCGGCTCCAGGATGACCGCCTCATCCAGCGTGCCGAACGCGTTCACGACGGAGAGCAGGACGGTCCGGGCGGAAGCGGCGGAGCGGCGGTTCCACACCAGGGAGAGGCAGCGCTCGCCCACGGGGAGGCCTTCCACCGCGTGGCTCGGTGACTCCTCTCCGCGCTCGCAGGCGGCGGCCACCGAGTAGCCGCGCTCGGCGAAGCGGCGCACCAGCGCTGCGCCCAGCGGGGAGCTTCCTTCCGTGACGAGGATGGTGCGTGGCATCAGGGCCCCATAGTAGCCGGGGCCGGACACCCCGGTCAACGAGAATCCGCGCGCACCCGCCCGGCGGGCCGCCTACGCGGTAGCCCTCCGTGCGCCTCCCTGATAGATTGAAGGTTGAAAGGGGTGCGGCGGATGAAGGTCGCCTGCGGGCAGATCAATCCCACCATCGGAGACTTCAGCGGCAACGTGGAGAAGATCCTCTCCTTCTCGGAAAAGGCCCGGGCGGCCGGCTGCGCGCTGGTCGTGTTCCCCGAGCTGTGCCTCTGCGGCTACCCCCCGATGGACCTGCTGGAGTACGAGTGGTTCGTGGAGGAGAACCTCAAGGCGCTGCGCGCCGTCCAGGCACGGGCACCCGCGGGCATCGGCATCATCGTGGGGTACGTGGACCGTAACCGGGCGCGCCCCGGCAAGGCGCTGCTGAACGTGGCCTCCCTGCTGCAGGACGGGAAGGTCCTGCACACGCAGGCAAAGACGCTCCTTCCGACGTATGACGTGTTCGACGAGGCGCGCTGGTTCGAGGCGGCTGCGGAGCGCACCGTGGTGCCCTTTGCCGGGGAACGGCTGGGGATCGCCATCTGCGAGGACATCTGGTGGGAAACCGAGCCTGCCCCCGGCCTGCGCTACCCCGTGGATCCCGTTGCCGAGCTCCTGAACGCCGGGGCCACGCTCATCGTCTCCATCTCCGCCTCCCCGTTCCACCCGGCCATGCCGGCCACGCGGCTGTCCCTCCTGTCCGCCATCGGTGCCGGAAGCGGCGTGCCGGTCGTGTACGTGAATACCGTGGGCGCCAATGACAACATCGTCTTCGACGGACAGAGCCAGGTCACCTCATCGGAAGGGAAGCTGATCCACATGGGGAAGGCCTTCGAGGAGGAGCTGGCGGTGGTGGAGACCTCCGCGCGCGGCCCGGTGGTCTGCCTTCCAGCGGATCCCCTGGTCCAGCTCGAGGGGGCGCTGGTGCTCGGCATCCGGGACTACGTGCGCAAGTGCGGGTTCCGTCGCGTGCACCTGGGGCTCTCCGGCGGGATCGATTCCGCGCTCGTGGCGGTGCTGGCCGTGGAAGCCCTGGGCCCCGACAAGGTGGACCTGTTCGGCCTGCCGTCACGCTACTCCTCGGAGGGAAGCGTGTCAGATGCCCGCGCGCTTGCCGAGGCCCTGGGGGTGCCGCTGCGGATCCTTTCAATAGAAGAGATCTTCGGAGCCTACCTGCACACGCTGGAGCCGGCGTTCCAGGGCCGGCCAGCGGATATCGCGGAAGAGAACATCCAGGCAAGGATCCGCGGCACGCTTCTCATGGCGTGGTCCAACAAGTTCAGCTCCCTGCTCCTCACCACCGGCAACAAGTCGGAGCTGGCCACCGGCTACTGCACGCTCTACGGGGACATGAGCGGGGGGCTCGCGGTCATCGGGGACCTGCTGAAAATGGAGGTGTACGCGGTGGCGCGCTCCATCAACGCCCGCAGACACCTGATCCCGGAGGCCATCCTCACCAAGCCGCCTTCCGCGGAGCTGCGGCCGGACCAGAAGGATCAGGACTCCCTCCCGCCGTACGAGACGCTGGACGCCATCCTGGAGCAGTACCTGGTGAAGAAACGGTCCGTGGACGAGATCGCGGCGGCCGGGTTCGACCGCGGCCTCGTACAGTCGGTGGTCACCATGGTAGAGAAGGCGGAGTACAAGAGGCGCCAGGCACCGCCGGTGCTGAAGGTCTCTCCCAAGGCGTTCGGCACCGGACGACGCGTGCCCATCGCCCGGAAGCTCTCCTGGGATCGCGCCGCGACCGACTAAGACAGGAACTTCTCGAACTCGTCCAGGAGCTGGAGGCCGGCCAGGACCTCGGCGGAAGCACGCCGGCAATCCACCGGCCCGAGAAGACCCCCGCGCTTTTTCCCCGCCGTCTCCGCCGGCGTTTCCCACGTCGCGTGCCGCACCCACGCCGTGCCGATGGGAAGCCGGGCAGCGGAGGCCGCGCAGCCCGCCGCCACCGAGCGCAGCAACCGCGAGTCCTCCGCCGAGGTGAGCGCGGCGAGCTGCAGGAGAAGGAGCGCCGATTCCCGCCCCGCGCACAGGAGGCGCTGCCGGGCAAACGAGTCGTGAATGCAGCCCTGTCCCTGGCCGGCCTCCTGCACCCGCACCCACGGCACGAGCAGGGACGCGAACAACCGGGCCGCCTCCAGGGCCCGGGCCTTTGCGGCAGCCCCGGTGGCCGGCGGCTCCACGGGCCGGTACCCCAGGCCCCTCATGCGCACGAACAGCCGTGCCGCCAGCATGGCGCCGGAGGAGTCCCCTCCCCGTCCTTCGCGGGAAGAGGGAGGATCGAACGTGTCCCACGGGATGGCGGAGAAGCGCCGCGCCAGGGCGTCCAGCGCCTTCTTGTACCGGTCACGGCCGGTCTTCTCCAGCAGGAGCGCCAGCGGGAAGAACAGCTCCATTCCCGCCAGGCCCGGTTTCCCGTCCCCTGGCGCGGAGGCAGACGGGGACAGCAGCCCGCCGGGCGCCATCAGTTTTCCCTTTTCGTCCAGGAAGAAGTCCACGAACCGGAGACCGGCCAGGAAGTACTTCTCACCCGGCCGGTCCGCGCGGGCCAGCTCCGCGGCAATACACAGCAGCAGCTCCGCTATCCGGGCCGAGTGCCCCACGGACAGGAACGTGGCGTCGGTCCGTCCTCGAACGCCGCGCCACCGGGCCGACGGCACGTGGTAGCTCTCGTAGAAGGCGCCCCAGGGCACCTGTCCCTTGAGCGC
Organism: Spirochaetia bacterium; assembly: GCA_035686185.1. GTDB lineage: Bacteria > Spirochaetota > Spirochaetia > SZUA-6 > Fen-1364 > Fen-1364. Next base: position 11,986 of record DASRZR010000044.1, read on the forward strand.
GAAGTCCGCCAGGCGCTGCGCGCTCTCCACCAGCCGGGCATCTTCCGGGAACAGCTTCAGCAGTCCCCAGGCGCACGCCACGCCGGCAGAGGCGGAGATCCATGGAGAGTCCGGGGTTTCCCGGAGTCCCGCGACGCCTCCCTCCTGGAGGAAGTGCCGGTCCAGCAGGCTCTTCAGGGCTTCCGCCAGCTCCCGGCGGGATGTACCGGGCTCGCGGTCCGACCCGCGTGCCGAAGCCGGGGCACGGGCGTCTTCCGCGCGCTGAAGGACAGAGGAAGGGCCGCGCAGAAAAATCTCATCACGGGAGGCAAAGGCAAGGCACAGCTCGTGAGAGCGCTCCAGGCTGCCGGGTGACTCGATGCAGGGTTCTTCCTCCGGCTCGGCTTCCCGCGGGCGGTCCGGGCCCGGCTCCTCCCGGCCGGGGAACCTCATCCTCACGAGCAGCCGGGACGGCTCGTCCTCCACGTCCAGCCGGGCGATGCCGATGCTTCCGTGGTCCGGCCCGCACCGCGCGGAGGTCGAGTACACGAGGAACGCCTTCCTGCCCACGGCCACGAAGAGGCTGGCCGGATACGCGGTGCGCTCTCCGAGAAACGACACGGGCGCCGGGGGAAGCCCCTCGGCGGCCTGCACGCCGGGGAACAGGCAGGCGGGAGCGGGGCCGGGATCCAGCTCCAGGTCGATGTCCAGGTGAACGGCGCCCGGGGTCTTCACGGACCACGTCCGGGAGATGACGATGCCGGCCGCATCCTCCCGGATGCGGTCCCGCACCTCGCCGAACAGGAAGAAGGCGCGCACCTCGTGCACGCCGCGCCCCTCTTCCAGCGCGATGCTCTCCGCGGGCCTCTCGTGGCCGTTCCAGAAGAAGAAATAGGGGACGGAGATGCGCACGCCGGTTTCGGACACGATGCGGATGCTTCGGGAATCCGGTTGGCTCACTTTCATCGCTGTTCCCGCGTGCCGATCATAGTCGGGCCAGCGCGACCGAGGCAACCCGTGCTATTCTCGCCGGCGGAGGCGCGGGTGGCAAAGTCAAAAACGGTGTTCGAATGCTCGACGTGCAGCCACCAGGAACCCCGGTGGCTCGGGCGATGCCCGGAATGCGGCACGTGGAACGGCTTCACCGAGGTGCCGGCGCTGGACGGGGCGGCCGGCAGCCCTTCCGGGTCCGGCGGCGAGCCCGCGCCGCGCAAGGCCGCGCGCGCGGTGCCGCTCGCGTCCGTGGAGACGCGGGACGGGATGCGCATCGACACCGGCTTGTCGGAGGTAAACCGCGTGCTGGGCGGCGGCCTCATCCGGGGCTCCTCCGTGCTCGTCGGCGGGGAACCCGGTATCGGGAAATCCACGCTGATGCTTCAGCTCGCGGCCCGGCTGCCAGGCCCGGCGCGCAGTCTCTACATCTCGGGAGAGGAGTCTCCCGGACAGCTCCGCATGAGGGCGGACAGGCTGGGAGTGGCATCCCCGCGCATCGAGGTCCTGGCAGAGACCGAGCTCACGGCCATCATGCAGGTGGTGGAGCAGGTGAAGCCGGTGCTGATCATCGTGGACTCCCTGCAGACGCTGTACACCCGGGAGGTCAACGC
>DASRZR010000045.1:0-19130 GCA_035686185.1 Spirochaetia bacterium
CCGCCGCCCGGAGGAGATTTGCCGCCGGCATGAGCAACGAGAGCTTCCTGACGCTGTTCATGGTGGGCGTCCTGGCCGTGCTCTTTGCCGTGGCCTGCCTGTTCGTGCCCAACTTCTACCTCCTGCAGAACGTCATCAACCTGTTCACGAACTACTGGTTCGTGATCATCCTCGGCATTGGCGTGACGTTTCTCCTCATCACCGGGAACTTCGACATGTCCGTCGGAGGCGTGGTGGCGATGACGGGCGTGCTGGCCGTGTACTTCTGCCAGGGATTCAACGTCTCCCAGAACCCGCTCGCCAACGGGCTGGGCCTCCCGTACGGCGTCGCGGTGCTCCTGGCGCTCCTGTGCGCCATGGGCATCGGGGCGGTCAACGCCTTCTTCATTGCCCGGCTGAAGGTCCCCTCCATCATCATCACGCTCGGCACCATGATGATCGCCCGCGGCATCGCCCAGGTGGTCACCCGCGGCGCCCAGCGCAACACCAGCCTCCCGGACGCGTTCGGCGTGATCGGCAACACCTTCATTCCCGGCACGTCCGTCAAGGTCGCCGTGCTGATCATGCTCGTCCTGGTGGCCGGCGCGTTCCTCGTGGAGAAGAAGACGGTGGCGGGGCGGCGCACGTATCTCGTCGGGGCCAACCAGACCGCGGCGCGGCTCTCCGGCGTGCGGGTGGGGCGCCACCTCACGCTGCTCTACGTGGCCAGCGCCCTGCTCGCGGGCATCACCGGCATCCTGCTCGCCTCTGAGTTCAAGGCCGGCATGTCCAACAGGGCCACCGGGTACGAGTTCGATGCCCTGGTCATCTCCCTGCTGGGCGGAGTGAGCATTGCGGGCGGGTTCGGCTCGGTCCTGGGGATGTTCGTGGGGGCGATCATCCTTGCGGTGGTGACCTCCTCCGCCACGGGGCTCCTGCTCTCTCCGGACTGGCAGTTCACCCTGAAGGGAATCGTGACGTTCCTCGCGATCCTTGCGCAGCGGTTCGCGCTGGACAAGAGGAAAGGATAGGGGGGCCGGGTGAGCAGTTCCGGACAGAGGATCGGACCGACGGCCCTCGAGCGGTCACAGGAAATGAGGGCGAACGTAAAGAAGCTGTACATCTACGTCGTCCTCCTCCTCATTGTCGTGGTGTTCAGCCTCGTGAAGCTGGGGCAGGTCGAGATGTTCGGCCGGGGCCACTTCCTGAGCCCGGACAGCATCATCAACCTGCTGCGCGCCGCGGTGCCCATCCTCACGCTGAGCGGCGGTTTCACGCTGCTCATGATATCGGGATACATCGACCTGTCGGTGGGCAGCGCGATGAGCCTCAGCGCCGTGATGTTCGCGCTCATGGTCCTGAACGGCTTCCCGTTCGTGATCGCCCTCCCGCTCACCCTTGTGCTCGGCGTGGCATTCGGGGCGGTCAACGGGCTGCTGGTGATGAGGCTGCGCATTACGCCGGTCATCGCCACGCTGGTGACGCTGAACCTCTTCAAGGGGATTGCCCTGCTCATCGTCCCCCATGGCCTGTCCGCCATCAAGGGGAGCGCCGGGAGGCCCATGCCCGCGTGGATCAACGACTACGCGCGCAAGGAGGTCCTGCTCGGGCTGCCCTGGGCCTTCTACGTCGCGGTGGCGGTGATCCTTATCCTGGTGGTCGTTCAGCGCCGCACGATCCTGGGGAAGTACGCGGCGGCGATTGGCGGCAATCGCACGGCCGCCGAGCTCTCCGGCATCGATGCGCGGAGGTGGGTCTGGCTCCTGTACATCATCGTGGGCGTGTGTGCCGCGCTGGCCGGCACGGCGCGCGCCAGCTACATGTCCCTGGGGGATCCGCTCTCGGGGGACGGCATGGAACTGGACTGCATCATCGCCGTGCTCCTCGGCGGAACGGCGTTCTCCGGCGGGGAGGGGTGGGTTTCCCGGACCGTCGTGGGCGCCATCATCATCATGTGCGTGACCACCGGCCTGATGACGGTGATTCCCCCGTTCTGGCAGGTCTTCGCCAAGGGCAGCGTCCTCATCTCCGCGGTTGTCCTCAACCATCTCCTCGTGCGGGAGACAGGGACCGCCTGATGATGGACGCCCGGCCGGGGGCGTGGTAGCGTGGGCGAAATGACGGGACGGTCTCTTCTCATGGGCATCGACAACGGCGGCACCGTGACCAAGGCGGCCCTCTACGACACCTCGGGGAGCGAGATCGCCGTTTCCTCCGTGAAGACGGAGATGGTGTTCCCCCGCCCGGGGCACGCCGAGAAGAACCTGGACGACCTCTGGGCGGCGAACGTGCGGGTGATCGCGGAGGCGATGAAGAAGGCGGGGGCCACGGGCGCCGAGGTGGCGGGCCTGGCGGTCACGGGGCACGGCAACGGGCTGTACCTCGTGGACGGGCAGGGTCGGGCGGTTCGGGACGGCATCAACTCCGCTGACAGCCGGGCCGCCGACTACGTGGCGCGCTGGTGCCGGGACGGCACCTACCAGAAGGTGCTGCCGCGCACGTGCCAGTCCCTGTGGGCCGCCCAGCCGGCCGCGCTGCTGGCGTGGTTTCGCGACAACGAGCCGGCCGTGCTGGACCGGGCGCGCTGGGTCCTCATGTGCAAGGACTTCATCCGCTATCGCCTCACCGGGGAGGTCGGCGGCGAGGTCACGGACTACTCGGGGACCAACCTGATGAACGTGCGGGACCTGCGCTACGACGCGGACCTCTTCGACTGCTACGGCCTGGGCGCCTTCGCGGAGAAGCTGCCGCCCATCCGGGGCTCGGCGGAGATCTGCGGCACGGTCACGCGCGCCGCCGCGGAGGCTACCGGCCTGCGGGAAGGCACTCCCGTGGCCGGTGGGCTGTTCGACATCGATGCGTGCGCCATTGCCACGGGGCTCACCGCCGCGGACCGCCTGTGCCTCATTGCCGGCTCCTGGAGCATCAACGAGTACATCAGTCCCGCCCCCGTGCAGGACCCCGACCTGTTCATGACCTGCGCGTACTGCATGCCGGGCTGGTGGCTGATCTCGGAGTCCAGCGCCACCTCGGCCAGCAACCTGGAGTGGGTGGTCGCCGAGCTGCTCGGCGCCGAGAGGGCGGAGGCGGCGGCGCGCGGGGGCTCCGTGTTCGAGTCGGTCAACGCGATGGTGCGCGGAGTGTCACCGGCGGACTCCGACGTCATCTTCCTCCCGTTCCTCTATGGAAGCAACGAGGGCCCGCGGGCGTCGGCCGGGTTCCTCGGCCTGCATGGATGGCACGGCCGGGCGCACATGCTGCGCGCCGTCTACGAGGGAGTCGTTTTTTCTCACCGCCGTCACGTGGAGAGGCTCCTGCGCCACCGCCCCCCGGCGCAGGCGGCCCGGATTGCCGGCGGCGCGGCGCGGTCGGACCTCTGGGTGCAGATGTTCGCGGACGTCCTGGGGTTCCCGATCGAGGTCACGGCCTGCGAGGAGCTCGGTGCCATGGGCGCCGCGTTGTGCGCCGGGGTCGGCGTGGGAATCTTCCAGGACTTTCCGGATGCCGTGGCGCGCATGGTGCGCGTCTCCCGCACGGTGGAGCCGGACGCGGCGACGGCGGGCGTGTACGAGGAGAAGTTCGGGCGCTATTGTTCGGCCATCAACGCGCTGCGCGCGGCATGGTGAGGCCATGGACGACCTGGAGCTCATCGTGGGCGTGGCGCGCATGTACTACCAGCAGGGGCTGAAGCAGGAGGAGATCGCGAAGCGGGTGAACGTGTCCCGCGCCTCCGTCTCTCTCCTGCTGGCAGAAGCCCGCCGGCGCGGGATCGTGGAAATCACCATCCGAAACCCGCTGGAGGACAACGAGGAGCTCTCGCGCAAGCTCGCCTCCCTGTTCGGCCTGCAGAGGTGCGTAGTGGTGCCGACCTCCATCCGGGACACGGACCTCCTGATCGACCTCACCGCCTCCCGGGCGGCCGGGATCTTCGAGGAGGAGGCGAAAAGCGGTGACACGGTGGGCATCGCCTGGGGCCGCACCTGCCACGCGTTCATGTCCCGCTACCAGGCCCGCGGGTTCCTCCACGGGATGAAGGTCCTCCCGATGATCGGGGGCAGCGACCGCACCCTCCAGCGCTACCAGCTCAACGAGATGGTCCGCTCCTTTGCCGAGAAGCTGCAGGCTACCCCCTCGTTCATCCACGCGCCGGCCCTCGCCTCGTCGCGGGAGGACTATGAGCTGTACATGGGCAGCAGCTCCCTGCGGGAGATGCTGGAGCAGTGGCGCCGGATCGACATCGCCATCGTGTCCGTGGGCGCGCCCCCCGTCTCCCGCGAGTTCGACGGCTCCCGGGTGCTTGCTCCCCGGCCGGGGTCGGGGACGCCGGACAGCCTTCCCATCGGCGACATCTGCGCCCGCTACTTCGACGTGAAAGGCCGCCTGGTGGAGGACGAGGTGTCCCGCCGCATCATCGGGATCTCCGTGGAGAGCATGCGTCGGATCCCGAAGGTGCTCTGCGCCGCGGGGGGACTGGAAAAGGCCTACTCGCTCCTTGGCGCGCTGAAGACGGGGCTGATCACGATCCTCGTCACGGATGAGACCACGGCTACCGCGGTCCTCGCGGCGCACCGCGAGGAGGAGGAGGGAATCCTCGACCGCAGCATTTCCCGGCTGTTCAGCCAGGGCTGAGGGGAACACGACAATGAACAACACCGGCAGCGGGCGGTTTCTCGTTGGAGTCGACCTCGGCTCGACGAGCCTCAAGAGCGTCGTCTACGGCCTGGACGGGACGGTGCGGGCAAGCGCCTCGCGGCCGACCGAACGCTTTCACCCGGACGCCGCCCACCCGGACTGGACGGTGTGGGACCCCCGGCAGATCTGGGGCGGCGCCGCTGCCTCCCTGCGCGAGGCGGTGTCCCCGCTGGCGGATCCCCGCCAGGTCGCGGCCGTGGCGGTCACGGGGATGGGAATGGACGGGGTCCCGGTGGACGAGAACGGGGATTGGCTGTACCCGTTCATAAGCTGGCTGTGCCCCCGCACCGAGCCCCAGCGGCAGTGGTGGGAGAAGAACATCGGCGCGGAGAAGACCTTCGCCATCGGCGGGAACACACTGTGGCCGTTCAGCACCGCCCTCCGCCTGATGTGGATGGCCGAGCACGAGCCGGACATCCTCTCCCGTGCCTGCAAGTGGCTGCTCATCGAGGACTTTCTCAACTACAAGCTCTGCGGCCGGCAGGCCACCGACTACAGCATGGCGTCGTGCACGCTGCTTTTCGACCAGAAGGCCCGCGCCTGGTCCCCGGAGATGCTGGGGCGGAGCGGCATCGACGGACGGCTCCTGTGCGATCCCCTGCCCAGCGCCACCGTGCTGGGAGAGGTGACCCGCGCCGCGGCAGAGGCGACCGGACTTGCCGAGGGAACACCGGTGGTGCTGGGAGGGCACGACTATCTGTGCGGCGCGCTGCCCGTCGGCGCATTGTCTCCCGGCGTGTTTCTGGACGTGAGCGGGACGTGGGAAGTGGTGCAGGCCACGATGCCCTCCGCGGTGCTGACACCCGCGCTCCAGCGCATCGGGGCCACGGTGGAGTGCCACGTGGCCCGGGACATGTATTCCGCCATGGGCGCCGCCATTTCCGCGGAGATGCTGGAGTGGTACCGCCGCGAGTTCGGCGCCGAGGCGCGCGCCAGGGCCGCCGCGCGCGGGTGCGTGGACTGGGAAACACTGATGGAGGAGGCCGCCGCTTCGCCCGCGGGCAGCCGGGGGGTTGTTTTTCTCCCTCACATGGGCGGCTCGGGCTGTCCCGTGGTCGACTCGCGCTCGCGCGGGGGCTTCGCGGGTCTTTCCCTCTCCGCCACCCGCGGGGACATGCTGCGCGCGCTCATCGAGGGCCTGGACTTCCAGCTCCGCCACATCATCGAGGAGCTGAGGGAGAACATCGGGTTCGACATGACCCGGCTCGTGGTGGCCGGCGGGGCGGTGCGCAACGACTTCTGGCTGCAGAACAAGGCGGACGTCGTGGGCCAGCCGATCGAGGTCCCGGACGTGGACGATGCCAGCCCGCTGGGCGCCGCCATGCTCGCCGGCATCGGGGTGGGGCTCTACCGCGACGAGCAGGACGCCTGGCAGCAGGTGCGGACGCGCACGCGCACCTTTGAGCCGAGGACGCGTGAGGCCGCCGCCTACGCCCGCCGCTACCCGGTCTACAAGTCCCTGTACCCGGCTCTCAAGGCGGTGAGCTACGCGGCCGCCGAGGAAGCGGCCCTGTAGCCGCCAGGCCGGCCTCAGGACCCGCCGCGCGGGCCGGTGTCTCCGCCATGTGGCCCGTTGCTGCTTTGCAATTGTCCTGACATATGTTATAACATACGTCAAAAGACATCACCAAGGAGACGCATGGTGTACGAGAAGGAAAGACAGCAGATCATCGACGTGGGAATCGCGCTGGACCGCTACCGGCTCATCAGCCTGTCTGGCGGCAACGTGAGCATGCGCATCGGCAGCCACGTCCTTGTCACGCCATCCGGCATGTCCTACGAGACGCTCGTGCCGGCGGACGTGGTGGTGATGGACCCGGAGGGCACCGTGGTGGAAGGGGAACGCCGCCCGTCGGTGGACACCGTCGCGCTCCTGCACATCTTCAAGAAGATGCCGGAAGTGAACGCCATCATCCACACCCACCAGCCCTACGCCACGGCGGTGGGCCTGGTCATGGACGAGCTGCCGGCGTTCTGCACCACGCTCGTGAATGCCACGCTGGGAGCGGTCACCGTGGCGCCGTACAGCAACGCGGCCAGCCTGGACATGGGGGTGCGCACGGTGGACTACATCGGTGACAAGCGCGCGGTCATCCTTCGCAACCATGGCGTGGTAACCGTCGGACCCACGCTCAAGGACGCGCTGTACGCGGCCGTGTACCTGGAGGACGCCTCGCGCACCTACTGCGCGGCGCGCGCCATGGGCCGGCCCCGGGGCCTCACGCCCGCGCAGGTCGCGGAGGCGGTGGAGAACTTCCGCCACTACGGCCAGGGAAAGAAATAGGGGCCGCATGCCCGCGCACCGGTGGGGGATCTACGAGAAGGCGCTTCCCGCCGACGTCCCGTGGCCCCGTCGCCTGCAGGACGCCTCCCGGGCCGGCTACCAGTTCATCGAGATCTCCATCGATGAGAGCGAGGAGCGCGTGGCCCGGCTGGACTGGCCGCGCGGCGCGCGGCAGGAGCTGCGCCGCGCGCTCGCGGATGCCCCGGTTTCCATCGACTCCCTGTGCCTCAGCGCGCACCGCCGCTACGCGTTGGGCAGCGCGTCCGCCGGCACGCGGCAGCAGGCGCGCGACATCATGCGCAAGGCCATTGAGCTTGCGGCGGAGCTGGGCATCCGCGTCGTGCAGGTTGCCGGCTACGATGTTTTCTACGAGCCGTCCACCTCGCGGACGAGGGCGCTGTACCGCGAGGCCATCCGGGAAGCCGCCGAGTGGGCCCGCGCCCACTGTGTCATGCTCGCGCTGGAAAACGTGGACCGCCCGGTGGTCGACTCGGTCCAGGCAGGGATGGAGCTGGTGCGCGCGGCGGACACTCCGTGGCTCCAGATGTACCCGGACATCGGCAACCTCACCGCGTTGCAGAAAGACGTGCCGCGCGAGCTCGCCGCCGGCGGACGGCATATCGTGGGAGTGCACCTGAAGGACACGCGGGTCGGGGAGTTCCGGCGCGTCCCGTTCGGGGAGGGCATCGTGGATTTCCCGTCCGCCTTCCGGGTGCTGGACGAGATCGGCTACGCGGGACCTTTTGTCGTGGAGATGTGGAACGAGGCCGCCGCGGATCCGCTTGCGGTGGTCGCCGATGCGCGGCGCTGGCTGGAGCAGAAGCTCGCATCCGCGGGCACCTGAACGGCCGGACAACGGTCCCTCGGAGGGCCGGGGCGGCCCGGTGCCAGGCGCGGCTTGCCTCTCCGCCGCATCGTCCGGCACACTCCCCTGCATGAGAGCGAGCTTCCTGCAGTCCGGCATCCAGCGGATGATGTTCGCCTTTGAACGCTACCGGGAGCAGGAGCTCGCCAACCACGCGGCGGCCGGCGCCTACGCGTTCCTGCTGTCCGTGACCCCGGCGCTGCTTCTGGCCCTCGGCTTCGCCTCCACCGTGTTCGGGGCCAGTCCCCGGGTCGTGGCGGAGATCAACCGGCTGGTCGGCGCCGTTCTCGGGCCGGGGAACAGCTCCGCGGCGGCGGGAGACTTCTTCGGCCACCGCTTCGGCCTTCTCGCCACGGTCATCGGCATCGTGAGTCTCCTGTGGGCGGCGCGGCTCTTTGCCGTCACGGTCCAGCGGGGAATCCGCGTCATCTGGTCCGCTTCCGGCACCGCCGTGATGGTGCGGGAGAACGCCAAGAGCTTCCTCATCGAGGCGGTCATCCTGCTCGCCATGGTGGCGTTGATCGCGGTGAGCGAAGGCGTTCACCTTTCCTTCCGCGCCGTGCGGGAGGCGGCCGGAGCGGGAACGGCGCGGGCGTTTGTCGCCCTGGACCGCGCGGCGCCGTTGGCGGCGTTGTTCGTGTTCACCGCGGTGAGCTACCGGCTCCTGCCGGTGCGGCGCCCTTCCTCCCGGACGGCATGGGGCGCGGCGGCCCTGTGCTTCGTGATCTTCCTGGTCGTCACGGAGGCGTTTCGTCTCTTCCTCAGCGTCGCGCACTACGAGCTGCTCTACGGCGTGCTGGGCAACCTCATCCTCCTGCTGGTCAACGTGTTCGCGTTTTTCACCCTGTATTTCTACTTCGCGGAGCTGGTCTACGTGGCCGGCGAGTTCGACGCGCTGCTCTTCGGCCGCTTCTCCCGGCTCACACGCATCACGCGGGCGGGCGGCGAGGTCCAGAGGCTGGAGCGCGCGCTGTTCCTCGAGCCGGCGCGGCTGCTGCGGCTTTACGGGAGGACGCTCCACGCGGGGGAGGTCCTGTTCTCCTCCGGGGATACGGGCACGAGCACCTACTTCGTCTACTACGGAAGGATCGGGATCCGCATCGGCTCGTCGGCGGCCTCGGAGGCCATTGCGTCCATGGGGCCCGGGGAGGTCTTCGGCGAGATGGCCCACATCCTCGGGGAGGAGCGGACGGCGAGCGCCATGGCGGAGGAAGAGTCGGCGGTGCTCGAGCTGCCGCCCGCTGTCTTCGAGCAGTACCTGGCCTCCCATCCCGACGCCGCGCGCCAGCTCATCGACGCGCTTTCCCGGCGGCTGCGGGCCACCGACGTGCGAATCCGCGGAGAGACGCCGGCCGGCCCCGAAGGAGACGGGGCCGGGAAGCCGCGAGGGTAGGAGCGGGCGCGGCGCACGCGGGGGACGGCTCTACGCGCCGGGTATTCCCTTCATGATCTTGTCGTACAGCCCATTCGCCTTGATGGCCCGCAGTCCCTGGTCGATTCGGGCGGCCGTGGCCGCCGCGTGGGGATCGGTTCTGGACACGATCATGTACAGGTTGGTTTCGAGCGCCGGCCGGGTCACTGTCTTCACGGCGTCGGCCTCCGCGCCGAAGGTCTCGCGGATGATGGGCCACGCAATCAGCTCGTCATCAATAACGTACGCCACGCGACCGGCCCGAAGCATCCGGAACGCCAGCACATCGCTCTGCGCCGTTTCGACCGGCAGCCCGGACTTTGCAAGCTGCTCCACGTACCAGTAGCCGGGCACGGATGCAAAGACGGCGGTACCGAAGTCTTTCCACGAGCTCCAGGGTACGTCCCTGCCGCGACCCTGCACGTAGAAGATCCGGACAAACGTCCTTACCAGCGGCTCCGAGCTGAATCCGAGCCTCGCTTCCCGGTCCGCCGTCTTCGCGTACGGAAACGCCGCGGCCAGCGCGCCGGCTTCCACAAGCTGCTCGCAGCGCGTCCAGGGATAGAACTGGATCTCCGCGCGGAGGTGTGCGGCAGCGCAGGCTTCCATGACGACCCGGCCGAGGGGGCCGAAATCCGGCGCCGCCGGATCGACCAGTGGTTTCCAATCGCCCGAGCCGAGGATGACGGCCTGCGCGTTCGCGCGGCCGGCCCCCGGGAACAGGAATGCGGCAAGGATCAAGGGGAGAAACGCCGCCCGCCCGTATCGTGTTCCCACGCGTCCCTCGGCTTCAATTGTAGCACCTCCCGGCCGCGGGTCAAGGTTTCCGCGTTGCGGGCAGGTGTATCTTGCTCTATGCTGTACCGGTCTATGGAAACAGGCAACGCCCGCGGCCGGCAGCAAGGTCCGGCGAGCCGGATCTCGCTCGCGGCTCTCGCCGTATCGGTCCTGGTCGGCGTCGCGGCCCTCCTCGCGGCTCTTTTCGGCCTGTTCTACTACCGGGATGCCATGCGCCGCGAGGACGCCCGCCTGGAGGCGTTCAGCCGCGACCTTGCCGGGCAGGTCGCGGACAACCTCGGGCTGCCGGTCTGGAGCCTCGATCTGGAGCAGGCGGACCGGATCATGATGAGCGCGATGTCCGCCCGCGAGGTGGCCGGGATTTTCCTGAGCCTCGCAAACGTCCCGTTCCGGTCAACGGGGTTCGTTCGCCAGCCCGGCACCGGCATCGTCCCGGTGCAGGAAGAGCCTGCGGGGAGGCTCCTGAAGACACGGGGCGTTTTCGTCGTGAACCGGGCGGTTGTCATGAAGGGGCTCACGATCGGTCTCCTTCACCTGTACGTGAGCGAACAGGCAACGGTCGATGACCTGAAGAAGACGCTGAGCTTTTTCGCGGAGGCCATGTCCCTGTTCTGCCTGGTGCTCAGCGGGTGCCAGTTCCTGCTCCTCTGGCTCCTGGTTCTCCGGCCCGTCCGTGCCGTGAATGACTTCGCCGCCGCGGTGATGGGAGGTCGTGGCGGGCTGCCTGCCGCGCGGGCCGCCGGCCGCCTCCTTCCGCGCGAGATCGGGGTCCTGGACCGGTCGTTGAGAACGATGGTGGAGCTCCTTGACCGACGCTACGAGGAGGTGCGCGCGTCGGAGGCACGCGCACGGGAGAGCGAGGCGCACTACCGCGACATCTTCCATCGCTCTCCCGTCTCGCTGTGGGAAGAGGATATCTCCGGTCTCCGGGAGCGGCTCGCGGCGCTTCGACGCGACGGAGTCGTCGACCTGTGGCGCTACATGGACGAGCACCCCGACTTCACGCTGGAGGCGGCGGGCTCCATCGTCGTGCGGGACGTCAACGACGCCGCCATGAGGATGTTTGCCGCGGAACGGCGGGAGCAGCTGCTCGGCAGGCTCGAGCCGACCATCGACGTCGAGGCGCGCGGCGACTTCCAGGCGGAGATCATGGCAATCGCCCAGGGAAATGCGCTGTGGGAGAGGGAGTCCACGGCCCGTTCCCTGGACGGGAGGACTATCTCCATCCTCGCCTCCGCGTCCATTCCGCGGCCGGAGGACACCCCGCAGCACATGCTGGTGAGCGTGCTGGACGTTTCCGAGAGGAAGCGGATGGAGCAGGCGCTGAGGGACAGCGAGCTGCGCTACCGGACGTTCATCGACGCCAGTTCGGACGGCATCGTGCGGTGGGAGCTGCACGAGCCCATTCCCGTCTCGCTGCCGGCGGACCACCAGGTGCAGCTCCTGTATGAGCGCGCGTTCGTCGCCGAATGCAACGCGAGCGCCGCGGCGATCTACGGCGCCGAGGGGATTTCGGACCTTCTCGGCGAGGGCCTGGAGCGGAGCTTCCCGCGGTCCGAGCCTTCCTTTGCGAACGCCCTTCTCGGTTTCGTGAACGGGAAGTACCGCCTGAGGGGGGCGGAGTCGATGTGCGAGGACAGCGCGCTTCCCAGCGTCCGTCTCAGCCTGTCCGGGATGGTGGAGAACGGGCGCCTGGCGCGGCTGTGGGGCGTCATCCAGGACCTTCGGGCGGCGAAGCGCGCGGACCGCGAGAAACGGGCGCTCGAGGAGCAACTGCAGCAGTCACAGAAGATGGAGGCCATCGGGCAGCTTGCCGGGGGAATCGCGCACGACTTCAACAACATCCTGGCGGCGATCATCATGAACATCGAGCTCCTGCGGGAAGACGCGGGGCTGGCCGAGGGACCGCGTGACGCGCTCCGGGATCTCCTTGCGGATGCCCACCGGGCGGCCAACCTGACGCGGCAGCTCCTCATGTTCAGCCGTCGATCCGTGCTGGACATCCGCGTGCTCGATCTCAACGACGTGGTCTCGAACCTCCTCAAGATGCTGGCGCGGCTGCTCGGGGAGCACATCCAGCTGGAGCTCGAGCCGTGCGCCTCACTCTCCCCCGTGGAGGCCGATCGCGGGATGATCGAACAGGTGATCACCAACCTCGCCGTGAACGCCCGGGATGCCATGCCCCGCGGCGGCAGGATACTGATCCGCACCGACGAGATCGACGTGGACGACGAGCGGGCCGCCGGGCACCCCCACCGCCGGGTGGGGCGGTTCGTCTGCTTCTCGATATCCGACACGGGCCAGGGAATGGATCCGGCGACGCTTGGTCGGATTTTCGAACCGTTCTTCACGACGAAGCCGGAAGGGGCGGGCACCGGGCTGGGGCTCTCCACCGTCCACGGCATCGTCGCGCAGCACCGGGGCTGGGTGGAGGTGGAAAGCGCGCCGGGTGCGGGAACGACGTTCCGCATCTTTCTGCCTTCCTCCCCGAAGGGGCTGCCGCCGGGGCGGACGGATCGGGCACGGGAGGTGCCGCGCGGCAACGAATCGGTCCTCGTCGTGGAGGACGACCGCAGCGTCAGGACGTTCGCGGTACGGGCCCTTCTCGCGCTCGGCTACCGGACCTACCAGGCGGCAAACGCCCAGGAGGCGCTTTCCATCTGGCAGGATCACGGCTCGGAAATCGCACTCGTGCTCACGGACATGGTCATGCCCGGGGGGATGACGGGCCTGGAGCTCGCCGGGCGGCTGCGGGCCGGCGGCTCGCGCGTGAAGGTCATCGTCTCAAGCGGATACAGCCTGGAGCTGGCTCACACCGGCACGCCGAGCGCGGAGGGGATCGTCTACCTGTCGAAGCCCTATGAGGTCGCGATCCTCGGGGAGACCGTCCGCCGGTGCCTCGACGGCGCCCCCTGAGGCAGTCGCGAGGGGCATCGGATGCCCGACACGTCCTGTGCTACACTCTGGTGCAGTGGGCAGCGGATGAGTGACCCGACAAAGAAGGCGGCCCCTGGCCCGGAAGACGAAGACATAGACGAGCTGCCCAGCGAGTCCCCGCCGCCACCGCGGACGGGCATTTCCCTGCAGGACGAGATTGCGGCCCTCACGAGCCTGGACGATGTCCTGGAGGACGAGCCGGACCACGGTAAGCCCTGAGCCGGGAGACCCCTCAGATCGAAAGGCCCTCGGAGGTGCTCTCCAGGATCACGAGCACCGCGTCCGCAACGCGCTCCGTGGTCACGTTCATGGTCTTGCGCGCGGCCACGCGGTGAGGGTAGCTCACGGGCACGTCCCGGAGCCCTTCTCCCGTTGACCAGGTGCTCTCTACGGCGCGCCGGAGCGCGCACAGGATGCAGGCCACCGTCTCCCCGCATCGCCCCAGCAGCGGGGCGTACATGCACTCCAGCACGTCGCCCACCTGGCGACCAACCACCGTCTTGTCCATCTGCAGGCTGTGGAATCCCTTGTTGGCCACCAGCACCGTGTTGTTCGGCGTCACCAGCGCCGCGGGATGGGACAGGGCGTCCAGGTACTGCGGGATCTCCGCCTTGCGGGAGGTCATCAGGTCGTTGAAGCATGATTCGCACGCACGCGTGAGGCGCCTCATGTGATCGTTGTGCTCGAGGCTCAGCCGGCAACCGTAGCAGACAATCTGGTTTGTCATCACGCAGGCGCGCTCATTTCAACCGCTCCTTAAATTCTATCCAGGCGAACAGCGTAGTCAATTCTCGGCAACGCTTTTTTTTGAAGAGCGCACGGGGGCCGGGGCCTGCCCGGACGCCAGCCCCGCGGACGCGCGCGCCCGCGCCGCGCTCTGGGATCGCGGATCCCGCTCACCGCCGGGGACCGAGCCGGTAGCGGTACACCGTTCCGATGCGCCGTTCGGGGGCCAGGGAAGGGAAGGCCCAGAAATCCGAGATGATCCGCGCGCCCGGCGGCATCTCGCGCCGGACCTTTCCCTCCAGCCGTCTCATGATGAAGCTGCCCTGGAACAGCGTGAGCACGTCGAACCGGGAGAGGTCCGCCCGCCAGAAACTCCGCCAGTGCACCACCGCCCGGCCTTCGAGCCCGTGACGTCGGATGGCGCGCCGGGAGAGAAGCACCAGCACCGGGTTTATCTCGTAGCCGTGAGCCTCGGCGCCGCGCCGGGCCAGCGCGATCACGATGCGCCCATCACCGGACCCGAGGTCCGCGGCGCGCTCCCCCGGGGCTGCCGCGGACATCTCGGCCATGAGCGACACCTTTTCGGGGGTGCTGGCCGCGTACACCGCGCCGCGTCCGAGCGGGAAGAGAAAGAGGAATACCACGAGGAATGACCCGAGAACGAGTGCGAGCGTGAGCACCGCGGCCGTCATGACAACAAAAAGGGCCGCCCTCCGGCGGCCCCTGTCTCTCCCTGGCCCTTTCAGCGCGTGAGGCCGATGGTCACGTCGGTCCCCTGGCGCTTGATCTTGAAGGACACGTCCTTGCGCGACTTGTCGTTCAACGCCTTGTAGAAGTCCATGATCGTCTTCACGTCCCGGCCGTTGATCTGGGTGATCAGGTCATAGGGACGGAAACCCGCAATGGCTGCCGGTGACTGGTCATCCGGGGTGCTGCCCGCCGCCACGTAGCCGATCATGACTCCGTCCACGCCGCGGGGGATGCTGGTGTCCCCGGACTGCTGGCGCACCTGGTCGTTCACGTGCACCACGGTGAGCCCCGGCCACAGGTTCTTGTAGGCCAGGGAATCGCTGCCCTCGTCCGGGCGGACCGCCAGGCGGATGGTGAGCTTCACCCGGTCCCCGTTTCGGACCAGCTCGAAGTCATAGGGCTTGTCCGCCAGCAGGTCGCCGACCACCTGGGTGAGCTTGTTGGAGTTCGCAATGTCCTGGCCGTTCACGCGTGTGATGAAGTCTCCCGGCAGCAGGCCCGCTTTCTCGCTGGGCTGGCCCCGGTAGACGTTGAGGATCATCGCGCCCTTCAGCGCGTCCACGTGGAGGTCCGCGCCGACCCCGGGGTACGTGTCCGCGTTGGGGTCCGCGATCTGGACCCCGAGCCACCCGTACTCCACCTTGCCCTTGTTGATGAAGTCACTGATCGCCTTCTTGGCATTGTTAATGGGAACGGCGAACCCCAGGCCGATGCTTCCCCCGGTGGGGGCGGCGATCCAGGTGTTGATTCCCACCACCTCGCCGCTGATGTTCACGAGCGCCCCGCCCGAGTTGCCCTGGTTGATGGCCGCGTCCGTCTGGATGTAGTCCGTGTTCGTGGCCACGTCCGTGGAGGGGCTGCTGCGTCCCACGGCGCTCACGATCCCCATGGTGACCGTGTTCTCGAAGCCGAAGGGGTTGCCCACCGCCAGCACGAGGTCGCCGACCTCCACCGCGCTGGAGTCTCCCAGGTCCGCCACGGGCAGCGAGCTCGGGCTCTGGAACGAAACCACGGCGAGGTCGCGCCGCGTGTCCTTGCCCACCAGCTTCACCTTGGAGAACACCGTCTGGTCCTGCAGCTTCACCGTGATGGTGGAGGCGGAGCCCACGACGTGGTTGTTCGTGAGCACGTAGTAGGTGTCCCCCGTCCGCTTCACGATAATGCCGGAGCCCAGACCTTGCTGGATCCGCGGCTGTCCGCCGCCACGCCCGCCGGGGGGCTGGTTGAAGAACCAGTCGAACGGGTTCACCGTCTGGTTTCCACCGGCCTGCTCCGTGACGTCCACCTCCACGACCACCGGGAGCACCTTCCGGGCGACCTCCCGGAACGAGTACTGGATGGTGGCAAGGTTCTTCGTGGCCTCGGCGAGAGCCGGCGCAGCGCCGGCCTGTCCACCGCCGGACGCGGAGCCCTGCCCAGTTTCTCCCCGGCCCGCGGCAAACCCGCTGAAAACCGTGCCGCACATCAATGCCGCGATGGCGATGATCGTCACTCGGCGCTGTCTCATCAACTCCTCCTGGGACTAAGATACTATTGTAGTATCCTGGCTGGCGTCAGTGTGTTAATTTTCATTAATCTGCTACCATGCCGGCCGGTTCGTGTCCAGAGCACGGAGGCGGCGTGAACAACGACCAGATCAAGAAGCTCCTGCAGTCCCTCCGCCGCAGCCCGCATGACTTCTCCGTGATCCTCTCCGGGAAGTCCAGCCGGAAAGTCCACGGGCTGTACAAGCCGGACTCCCGGGAGATCATCATCCACAACAAGAACTTCAAGAACGACAACGAGCTCCTGTACACGGCCATCCACGAGTACGCCCACCACCTGCAGTTCACCACTTCTGCGACGCCCATTTCCGTTCGCACGCACACCACGGCGTTCTGGAACCTCCTGCACACGCTGCTCTTCGAGGCCGAGCAGAAGGGCCTGTACACGAACCCGTTCGAGGGGATCGAAGAGTTCCGGCAGCTCACGCAGGAGATCCGCACGCGCTTCCTGGAGGGCGGCGGCACGCTCATGAAGGAGTTCGGCCGGCTGCTCGTGAAGGCGCACGAGCTGTGCGAGAAGCACGGCACGAGCTACTCCGACTACCTGGACCGGGTCCTGGGGCTGCCCCGGACAAGCGCGGCGGTCATCGTCAAGGCGCACACCATGGACCTCGACCCCCGCGTGGGCTTCGAGAACATGCGCGCGCTCGCCGGCATCCGGGATGACGACAAGAGGGAGCAGGCGCAGGAGGAGCTGCGCGCGGGCCACAGCCCGGACATGGTGAAGGCGCGCTACGGCGCCGCCGCGGCCCCCCGGGGACGCCGCGAGGTCCTGCAGGCGGAGCGCCAACGCCTGGAAAAGAGCATCGAGCGGATGAAGAAGAGGCTGAAGGAAGTGGAGAAGCGCATCGCCGAGCTGGAGGAGTAGGGCATGCGCAAGCTGGAGATCAGCCGGGTGCACGACGCCTACGCGCGCGGGGGCGAGTGCCCGCTGTGCGACCTGGTAGCCGAGGCCGAGACCGCGTACCTGCGTTCCTTCGAGCACTCCCGGGTCATGGAGCCGGAGGTCCGGGTGCGGACCAACCGGGAAGGCTTCTGCGCGCCGCACCTGCGCCGCCTGCACGCCGCGGACAACAAGCTCGGGCTGGGGTTGATGGTGCATACCCGGCTGCAGCTCGTTCGGGCACAGCTCGAACCGGAGCTCGCCAACGCCGCGAGCGCCCACGGGCGCCGCGAGCCGGCCCGCCAGGCCGCGGCCGCCGCCAGCCGCATTCGGGACCTGGGAAGCACCTGCTACCTCTGCCGCCTGCTGGAACAGGACCGGCGCCGATACATCGTTACGATCCTGTACCTCTGGGCCCATGATCCCCTGTTCGCCCCGGTGTTCCGCGCCTCCCGCGGGTTCTGCCTGCCGCATTTCGCGGAGGTGCTGGACGAGGCCGGCGGCAGCATGAAAGCCGACCGGCTGCGGCGCTGGCTGGACGACGCCGGCACGCTCCTGCGGGAGAGCCTGTCACGGATCGAGGACGACCTGCTCGCCTTCACCCAGCTGCACCGCGCGGAGAACAGCAGCCGGGGAACGGAGGAGGTGCGCGCCGCCCTCGGGCGCGCGCTGCAGAAGCTTTCTGGCATCACCCGGGCCTAGAAGGCCGGCATCTCCCCGGACACAGCCTGTCGGATTGCCTCCCGCATATCCGGCGGCACCGCGGCCTCGATCACAAGCCGCGCGCCGGTCACCGGGTGCACGAACGCCGCGCGCCGCGCGTGGAGGCAAAGCCGGGGGGCGGCGGTCGGCGTGTCCGCGCGCAGGGCCGCGAGGAACAGGGTCTCGTCGCGGTACAGGAGGTCTCCCGCCACCGGGTGACCGATAGCGGCCATGTGGACCCGGATCTGGTGCTGGCGTCCGGTGACCGGAAACACCCGCAGCAGCGTGTGCGCCTCATACCGCTGGACAACCTGGTAGCGTGTGAGGGACGGGCTGCCATCGGGGCGGCAGCACATCTTCAGCTCCACCGCGCTGTCCCGGCAGGGGCCGATCGGCAGGTCGATAGCCCCTTCCGCCTGCTCCACTATTCCGTCCACGAGCGCCGCGTATTCCTTGTCGATGCGCCGGGCCGCGCTCATCGCCTGGAGGGCCCGGTGAACGGCGCGGGTGAGGGCGATCAGCACAATCCCGCTCGTGGGGACATCCAGCCGGTTCACGAGCGTCGGGTAGAACGAAGGATCCCCGTGCTGGAGGTGCGCCCGGATCACCTGGCGGTAGCGCTCCCGCGCCGCCTGGACCAGGGTCCCGGACTGCCGGGCTCCCATGGGGTGCGCCGCCACGCCGGCCGGCTTGTCCACGGCCAGCAGGCACTCGTCCTCGTACAGGATGGACAGTATCAGCCCGGGGTCTGTCGGCACCGCTGCCTTCCATTGAAGGAGGATCTCGTCTCCGGCGCGCAGCCGGGTGGAGGTGGAGAAACGATGCCCGTTCAGCAGCGCCTCTCCTTTCTGCACCTTCTGACGCAGCCGCGTGCGGGACACCACCGGCAGTTCGCGAAACAGGAAGACGTCCGCCCTCATCCCGACGCCGGACGCGTCCACGCCCAGCCGCGAGGGAAGGGCACCTTGCTCCGTGTCGCGTTCCATGCTTGAATCGGCCACGTTCAACTCGAGGAGAACGCGGTGTACGTCGTGCTGGCGGGGCTCTCAGCCCTCCTATATGGTTCGGGAGATTTCTGCGGAGGCCTGGCGGCGCGCCGTCGGCCTCTTGCCGCCGTCCTGACCATCTCCCAGTCCGCGGGCCTTGTGGCAGCGGTGGCTGCCCTCGTGCTGCTTCGCCAGCCGTTTCCGGCGATGAGCGACATTGCGTGGGGAATCGCGGGAGGTATCGCGGGGACCGCGGGGCTGGCCGCGCTGTACCAGGCACTGGCCTCCACGCTGGTGGCGGTGGCCTCCCCGGTGGCCGCCGTTACCGGCGCGGTGGTACCGGTCTTCCTGGGCCTTGCGGCGGGCGAGCACCCCGCAAACCTTGCCTGGGCAGGGATCGCGCTGGCCGTGCCGGCCATCGCGCTGCTGGCCGGCGGTCCCGCGGGGTCCGCGCGCCCCGGGCTTGTCCGGCGTGCCGCCCTGATGGGCGTGGCGGCCGGGATCGGCTTCGGGCTGTTCTTTTTCTGCATCTCCCGCACGTCCCACTCATCCGGGCTGTGGCCGCTCGCCGCG
>DASRZR010000046.1:0-4027 GCA_035686185.1 Spirochaetia bacterium
TGCGGACCTCATGACGATGGAGGAGCAGCTCGGCGGCCTGAAGGGGAAGCGCCTGGTGTTCGTGGGTGACGGCCGCAACAACGTGGCGCACACTCTCCTGGTGGGCGGCGCGCTTCTCGGCGTGCACGTCACCGTGGCGGCTCCCGCGGCGCTGCGCCCGGCGGAGGAAGTCCTGGCGTGGGCCCGCAACGCCGCGGCGAGCAGCGGCAGCCAGTTGTCGGTCACGGAGGACCCGGTGGCCGCCGTCCGCGGAGCGGATGCCGTCTACACCGACGTGTGGGTCTCCATGGGGGAGGAGGAGAAGGGGGCGGAACGCATCGCCCAGCTTACCCCCTACCAGGTCAACACGGTGCTCATGGAGGCTGCCGGCAATCCATCGGCCATTTTTCTGCACTGCCTGCCGGCCGTGAAGGGGAAGGAAGTGACGGAAGAAGTCATGGAAGGTTCCCGGTCACGGGTCTGGGACCAGGCGGAAAACCGCAAGCACACGATCAAGGCGATGATGATGGCCACCCTTGGGGTGCGCGGCTGATCTGCCTTGAAATGGCTCCGGAAACCACTATTATATGGTGTGTGCATGACAGGAGGCAGGGAATGAAAAGGGCGGGCCTGTGTATTGCCGTGTGCGCGCTGCTCGCGATCGGGATCCCCGTTTTTGCCCAGCAGCAGCCGGCGCCGGCGCAGCCGTCAGCGCAGACGGACGCCTCCTCGCAGTATCCCAAGGACGTGTACTACAAGGTGATTCCCCTGATGAAGGTGTGGACTCACCAGCTTGGCTACGTGGTGCAGTTCTACAGCAGCAAGCAGAAGCGGCAGGACGTCTACATTCCTCTTGCCTGGTTCAACAACGGCGTTTCCTCCAAGGCGGACATCGTGTACGGGATGGAAGCCGCCTACCCCTACATGGCCATCTACTGGGCGGACGGCAAGTTCGATCACGTCACGCTCTACGTGAACAGCGACGACAACAACCCCACCAACGGGGTGCTGACCCAGGGCCCGGATCTCACGAACGCCTTCAACGTGCAGGAAATTCCCCGGGACTTCTAGGGATCCCTGGCCCCATGCTGGACCTCGAAAGATCTCGCGCCGCCATTCGCGAGGCGGGTGTTTCCGCCTGGCTGCTGGTGGGAGTCTTCCACCGGGATGAGATCGCGGACCTCGTCCTGGGCGTGCCCCGCGAGAGGTCGAACACCCGGCCGTGGTACTGCTTCCTCTACCCGGACCGTGCCCCGCTGAAAATCGTGCATCGGGTCGAGGCCTCCGTCCTGGACGGCATTCCCGGGGATACGCTGCAGTATTCGGCGCGGACGGAGCTGGAGGCCGCTTTCTCCCGGGCGCTCCCCCGGCAGGGTACCGTGGCGGCCAACTTCTCCCGCACCATTCCGGTGGGCTCGTACTTCGACCACGGCACCGCGCTTCTCGCGCAGTCCCTCGGGGCCTCGCTGGTCTCCGCGGAGAGCCTCGTGGCCCGGTATCTTGGGGCGGTGGGGGAGGAAGGCCGCCGGTCTCACGATGCGGCCGCGGCGGTCCTCTACCGCGCGGTGGCGGACGCGTGGTCACGGCTGGCGCGGTCCGTGGGCGAGCACCAGGCGGTGACGGAAGGCGACGTCCAGGAGTGGATCGGAGATTCGCTGAGCGCCGGGGGACTGGAAGCGGACGGGCCCGCCATCGTGGCGGCTGGACAGCACACGAACGACCCTCACTTCAGCGTCCAGGGCCGCGGCGCGGTCATCCGTGCCGGGGACCTCATACAGTTCGACCTGTGGGGAAAGCAGAAGACCACGGACGCGATCTACGCGGACATTGCCTGGGGCGGTGTCTGCGCGCCGTCGCCCTCCACGGAGCAGCAGCGGATCTTCGAGGCTGTGCGGGACGCCCGGGAAGCGGCGCTGGAGTTCCTGCAGGCGCGCCTGGCCGCGCGGCAGCTGGTTACCGGCGCAGACGTGGACCGCGCCGCCCGCGAGGTGCTCGTGGCGCGCGGATTCGCGGACAGCATCCGTCATCGCACCGGCCATTCCATCGGCACGCGGGTCCACGGTTACGGCGTGAACCTGGACTCCGTGGAGTTCCCGGACGAGCGGCTGCTTACGGAAGGCGCCTGCTTCTCCGTGGAGCCGGGGGTGTACGGAGACCAGCAGGGCCTGCGCTCGGAGATCGACTGCCTCATCCATGACGGGCGCCTGCACGTCTCGGGCACCGGCCGGCAGACCCGGCTTCTCACCATCGGATAGCGGGGGGGGGCCGGCGCCGTGTACGATTCCTCCGACGCGGTCCGGTTCCTCCGCTCCCATTCCTCATTCCTCCTGCTCGGCCACAAGGAGCCGGACGGAGACTGCATCGCCTCCCAGATGGCCGTTGCCTCCCTGCTCTCGGCCCTGGGGAAACAGGCCCGGCTGTACTCGGTGGGGCCGTTCGATCGGCCCGAAATCACGCAGTTTGCGGGCCAGTTCCGCGCGGAGGTGAGCGCCGAGGAGAGGGCCGGCAGCGCGGTGGTGATCCTGGACTGCTCCACCCCGGACCGCACCGGACGGCTGGGCGCCGCGGTGGAGGGGCTTCCCACGCTCGTGATCGATCATCACTCCGCGGGGGAGGTTTTCGGCGCCGCGCGCATGGTGGACTCCTCCTCTCCTTCCACCACGATGCTCGTGCTGGCGCTGTTCGAGGCGCTGGAGGTCACCCCGGATCCGGAAACGTGCCGGCTCCTGCTGTTCGGCCTGTGCACGGATACGGGCTTTTTCCGTCACGTCGGCAGCAACGGCGCGGAGACCTACCGCGCCGTTGCCCGCCTCGTAGAGTGGGGCACGTCCACGGCGGACGTGTACATGATGGTCTACGGCCGCCGCGAGCTCGCGTCCCGCCGGCTGCTGGGGGAGATGCTGGCCCGATCCGAGACCCACGCGGGCGGGCGGCTGATCGTTACCTGGCAGATGATTGCCGACCGGGAGCGTCTGAACGCCCACCAGCGCGGGGAGGACGACCTGTACCGGCTGCTGCAGACCGTGACGGACAACGTGGTGGTGGTGCTGATCAAGGAGGAAGGTCAGGGCCTGTTCTCCGTCGGCCTGCGGTCCACCGCCGCGGTGGACGTCGGGACCGTGGCATCCTCGTTCGGTGGCGGCGGGCACCGCCAGGCCTCCGGGTTCGACATCCGGGGCACGCTTGAATCCGTGAGAGAACGCGTGGTCGCGGCGCTGCTGCCGCTGGTTTCCTGAGGCCCCTTCCCAATTGTAAACGAATGTAAACACCAGGCCTCCCGGACCCCTTCCGGCGCCGTCACCGTGGCATGCGCCTTGCACTGCCCGGGGGCATGGAAAACCTCACAGAAAAAGTCCTTCGCTACCAGAAGACGGGGCTCGGCCTTTCGGAGATCATCAACGAGATCGGGCCGCGCATCTACTACTTCCCCCGGCGCACCATGGGCTGGGATGAGGACGCATGCGGAGACTTCTACGTGTTCATCCACCCGCGCCTGCTCCGGCTCCTGGACCGGTTCCGTGACCAGGGGCGCCCGTTCGAGTCTTACCTGTGGTCGGTCCTGAACTGGCAGATGCGCAACTTCGCGCGGGACAGGAGCCGCGCGGAGCGGCGCTGGAACGTGTCCCTGCGCGTCGAGCCGGGAGAAGTCGTGACCCGGGAAGAGCACGACACCGATACGGTGGGCGTGGAGGAGTACCTGGCTCCCGCGGCGGCGGCCTTCACCCGGTGCGTGACCACTGATGCAGACAGGCGGAACTTCCTGTTTCTTGTGCTGAAGTGCTCCCGATGCCTGGATGCCCCGGCCGCCCCCGCCCTGGCCCGTCTTGCCGGCGTGAGCCCGCAGTCGCTCTGCGCCCTTGCCTCATCCCTTCGGGACCTGCGGTCCGGACGGGAAGCCCGTCACGAGATGTTTGTCGGCCGGCGCAACCGCGCTTACGCGGCCGCGCGGCTCCTGGAGATCGAGCTCCGGTCGGAAGTGGAGCCGGCCCGGCGCGCGGTGCTGGAGGAAGACCTGGCGCGCATGAAGCGCCGCATGCGCCTGGCCATG
>DASRZR010000047.1:0-10164 GCA_035686185.1 Spirochaetia bacterium
CAGGCGCGCGTGCGGGCAATGGGAAGGGAGATCACCGCGCGCGTGGATGAGCTGGCGCAGGTCGTCAGCCGGTCCACTGGAAAAACGCGCATGGACGCGCTTTCCACGGACGTGTTCCCGGGCAGCCTCATGGCGGCCTACTACGC
Organism: Spirochaetia bacterium; assembly: GCA_035686185.1. Lineage (GTDB taxonomy): Bacteria > Spirochaetota > Spirochaetia > SZUA-6 > Fen-1364 > Fen-1364. The sequence goes on from DASRZR010000047.1 coordinate 147, forward strand.
GAGGATCGCGCCCCGGGTGCTCGCCCCCCGGCGGCTGCCGCGGTCCAGCATCATGTTCTTCAACAAAGCGTCCTGGCTCACCCGGGTGCCGTTCGGCGTCATCGGGATCATCAGCCCGTACAACTACCCGTTGTGCATTCCGCTCCACGAAGTGATCCCGGCGCTGCTGGCCGGAAACGGCGTGGTGCTGAAGGTCGCCACGCAGGTCCAGCCGGTGGGGGATGCCATCGCGGACCTGGTGAAAGCCGCCGCGTTCCCCCCGGGGCTCTTCTCCGTCGTGCACGTGCCCGGCCGAATGGCGGGGGACGCCCTGCTGGATGCCGGCGTGGACAAGCTGTTCTTCACCGGCTCCACGCAGATCGGGCGGGAGCTGGCGGCAAAGGCCGGTCGGCGCCTCGTGCCCCTCGTGATGGAGCTTGGCGGCGCGGACGCCATGGTCGTGCTGGATGACGCGAACCTGTACCGCGCCGCAGCCGGCGCGCTGTGGGCCGGCATGTCCAACGCGGGACAATCCTGCGCCGGGGTGCAGCGCATCTTCGTGGAGGCCGGCGCCTGGGACGGCTTCCGCCGGGAGATTGCCGCGCAGGTGGGAAAGATGCGCGTGGGACCGGACCGGGACTTCGAGGTGGAGGTGGGATCCCTCACCTCGGGGGAGCAGAAAAAGCTCACGGAGGCGGCGCTGAAAGACGCGCTTCGCCGGGGGGCCCGGATCCTGGCCCAGGCAGGTTCTTCCTCCGGCCTGTTCCACCCGGTGACCGTCATCGAGAACGCGGATGACTCCATGACGGCGATGTGCGAGGAAGTGTTCGGGCCGATCGTGGCGCTGCAGAAGGTCTCCGATGAGAAGGAGGCCGTGGCGCGCGCCAACGACACTCCCTACGGGCTGAGCGCTTCCGTCTGGAGCAGGAACCGGGGCCGTGCGCGGCGCGTGGCGGACCAGCTCCGCGCCGGGTCGGTCACGCTCAACGATCACCTCATGAGTCACGGGATGTCCGAGACACCGTGGGGCGGGTTCGGGATCTCCGGGATCGGGCGCAGCCACGGGCAGCTCGGCTTCGAGGAGATGACACAGCCGCGGGCCATCGTGGACGAGCGCCTGCACCGGGCCCCGCGCAACATGTGGTGGTATCCTCACCACCGCTCGGTCTACGAGGGATTGAAGGCGGCCATGATCGTGCTGTACGGCCGGGGGATGGGCCGGCGCCTGGCCGCGGTCGGCCGCGTGCTCCGCACGTTCATGAGGACGTTCTCCACGCGCTGACCCTTCAGCGGAACTCCAGCCTGTCCAGCCCGTACTTCTTCATGCGCTCGTACAGCGCGCGCCGCGAGATTCCCAGCGCGCGAAACGAGGCGTTGATCTCGCCCCGGTATTTGCGCAGGACCGCCTCGATGGCAGCCTTCTCCGCCCGCTCCAGCTCTTCGCGAAGCGGCCCCGCGCCCGGGGGCAGGGACAGGAGCCGCGGGCCACCGTCGGCACCGGTATCCCCCGCGCGCTCCCCGAGCAGGTCCGGCGTGAAGCGCCCGGTCCGCCCGTCCCGCGCCGTGATGAGCAGGCGCTCCACGACGTTCTTCAGCTCCCGCACGTTGCCCGGCCACTGGTGTCGCATCATCTCGGCCAGCGTTTCCTCCGCCAGCGCCGGCAGCGGGGTGCCGTTCCTGTCCGCCGCCTGGCGCAGGAACCGGGACACCAGGAGCGGCAGGTCCTCCAACCGTTCGCGCAAGGGGGGGACCGGGACCTGGAGCACCATGATGCGGTGGTAGAAGTCCTCCCGGATGGCCCCCCGGCGGACCTCCTCCGCGAGGTCCGCGTTGGAGGCACAGACCAGGCGGATGTCCACCTTGCGCGTACGGTCGCTGCCCAGCGGCTGCACCACGCCGTCGTCCAGGACGCGCAGGAGCTGCACCTGAGCCCGCGGGGAGATGCTCTCGATCTCGTCCAGCAGGAGCGTGCCGCCGGTAGCCGACACCAGCTTGCCGTCCCGCTCCCCCACGGCGCCGGTGTAGGCCCCCCTCGCGTGACCGAAGAGCTCGCTCTCCAGCATGGTGTCCGGAAGCGCGGCAGCGTTCACCGGAACGAACGGACCGGACGCGCGGGCGCTCTGGCCGTGGATGGCGCGGGCCACCAGCTCCTTGCCGGCGCCCGTTTCCCCGGTGACGAGCACCGGCGCCTCGGAGCGGGCGGCCGCCTCCACCTGCGCGTACAGGTCCTGCATCGGCGGGCTGGTGCCCACCATGCCGAACCGCCCGTTTTCGTCGGGGGAGCACATCGTGAGCCGGCGCCGCAGGTCACGCGTTTCCCGCACGAGGCGCGACTGCTCGGCGGCCTTTGCCACGTAGGCAAGCAGCACCGCGTCGTCGAACGGCTTCTCCGCGAAATCGAAGGCGCCGGCCTTCAGGCAGCGCACCGCCATGGCCACGTCCCCGTGGCCGGTGATCATCACGACCGGCGGGGAAGAGGGCCGCATCTTCAGCGTGCCCAGGAGCTGCTCGCCGTCCATGCCGGGCATCTTCACGTCGGTGACGATGCACGCCGCCTCCGCGAGCCCCGGCCACGCCAGCGCGGCCTCTGCAGAGGAGAACACCTCCACCGACCAGCCGCGCAGGAGCAGCATCTGGCCCAGCGAGTGCCGGGCCGCCTCGTCGTCGTCTATGACCACGACGAGCGCCCCGGTGCCGCGCTCGGGATCTCCGGTCACGAGCGGCCTCCGGCCGCCGACTCCCCCGGGGCAACGGGCAGCCGCACGGTGAACGTGGCCCCCTGGCCGGGAACGCCGCGCGCCTCCAGGGAACCCTTGTGGTCCAGGACGATGGCCCGGGAGATAGAAAGGCCCAGGCCATGCCCACCCTTGCGCGTGGTGTAGAAAGGCTGGAAGAGCTGGCGCGCCTGCTCGTCGGAGAAGCCGCGCCCCGTGTCGGTTACCTGCACCACCACGCCGGGAGCGGGGGCGCCTTCCCGCTGGCTCCTGACCACGAGACGGCGCACGGTGGCATCCCCCATCGCCTGGCGCGCATTGGACAGCAGGTTCAGGAAGACCTGCTCGAGCCGAATGCGGTCCCCCCAGACCGGCGGCAGGCGGTCGGCAAGGTCCAGGCTCACTTCCACCTCGGACAGCTTCATCTGCGGAAGGATGAACTCCACGCTCTCCCGCACCACGCTGTTCACGTCCAGCACGACGAACGCGGAGTCAGTCCGGCGCGTGAGCTCCCGCATCTGGTTGATGATCTTGGCGGCACGGTCCACCTGCTCCGAGATCAGCCGCAGGTTGTTCTTCACCTCCGCCTCGGCGCCGGGCGTCTGCTCCAGCATGTAGAACGCGTTTCGGGCGTAGTTGCGGATTCCGGTGAGCGGCTGGTTCAGCTCGTGGGAGATCGAGGCGGCCATCTCGCCCAGCTCCGCCAGGCGCGTGGAGTGCTCCAACTGCGCCTCCTGCCGGCGCGTCAGCTCGGCGAGGGATCGGCGCGCCTCCTCCGCCTCCCGCCGGGGGCCGACGTCGACCAGGCTCACGACGTCCAGGGAGACGCCGTCAGCGAGGACCGGCACCGCGAACGCCTGGACGAACACGGGCGAGCCGTCGGCACGGAGCAGGGAAAGTTCACGGGGAAGGTCGGGTTCCCGGGAAACGACGCGCCCGGTCCGCGCGTCCTCGGGGCCGAGCAGGGAGTCGAGCGACCTGCCCGCAAGATCATCTGCCCCCACGAGGCGGCAGGCCGCGCGGTTGGCGAACGTGATCGTGCCGTCGTGCAGAAGCAGCACGCCGTGTGACACTGCGTGAAGCGCCTCGAGCACCTCTGGGGAGATGGAAAACCGGGCTGCGGCAGCGATGGACGGGATTATATCGCCGCCGGCCGTGCCTTGACAACGTTCGGCCATCGCGCCTAAGAGTTTTCACCATGAGCGCTTCCGCGGCCGACACGGGAACCCTGCCGCCTATCGGCATCGCCGACATCCATGCGGCGGCGGCACGGATCCGTGCCCTTGCGCACCGCACGCCGCTTCTCACGAGCGCCACGATGGACGCGATGTCCGGCGCCGAGCTGTTCTTCAAGTGCGAGAACCTCCAGCGAGTCGGGGCGTTCAAGTTCCGCGGCGCGGCCAACGCCGTGTTCTCCCTCACGGAGGAAGCCGCGCGCCGCGGCGTGGCTACGCACTCCTCGGGAAACCACGCCCAGGCGCTGGCGCTGGCGGCCCGGCTCCGCGGGATTTCCGCCACCATCGTCATGCCGGAGGACGCGCCCCGGGTGAAGGTAGACGCGGTGCGCGGCTACGGCGCCCGCATCGTGTTCGCCGGATCCCAGCCGCTGGACCGGGAGCGCGTGCTGAAGGACGTCCTTCAGGAAACGGGGGCCGAGTTCATCCATCCCTCGGATGACCTGCGCGTGATCGCCGGCCAGGGCACGTGCGCGCTGGAGATACTGGAAGAGGAACCGGAGCTGGACCTCATCGTGACGCCCGTGGGCGGCGGCGGCCTGCTCAGCGGCACCGCGATTGCGGCGCACGGGGCCGCCCGCAGGACGCGCGTGATCGGCGCGGAGCCGGCCGCGGCCGACGATGCGTTTCGCTCGTTCACTACCGGCACGCTCGTGCTTTCCGGCAATCCCCGCACCGTTGCGGATGGGCTGCGCACGTCACTGGGACGGAACACCTTCCCGCTCGTGCGGGCCCGGGTGTGGCGAATCGTCACCGCCAGTGAGACGGCCATCGTGGAGGCCATGCGCCTGGTCTGGGAGCGAATGAAGATCGTGATCGAGCCATCGGCGGCCGTTCCCCTTGCCGCCGTCATGGAAGGGACGCTGGACCTGAAGGGGGCGCGCGCCGCCATCGTGCTCTCCGGCGGCAACGTGGACCTCGGCGCGCTCCCGTGGTCCGCCCCCGCGACGTAGCCGGGCCGCCCGCACGACGGTCATCATCAGCCGGCGGGGCGTGGCTCGATGTGGATCAGCACGCTCGTGTTCGAGAGCCTCTGCTCCAGGTCCCGCTCGATGGCATCGCACAGGTCGTGGGATTCCTGGACGCTCATGCCGGCCGGCACGGTGAGGTGGAAATCAATGTGCGTCGTGCCTCCCGCCCGGCGCGTGCGCATCGAGTGCAGAGCGGCCTCCGGGTGCCGCGCCACGCTGGATTCCACCACGGCCAGCTCTTCGGCCGAGATGCTGGTGTCCAGGAGCGGCGCGAATGCCGTCCGCAGCATCCGGACCGCCTCCACGAGGATCACCGCGGAAATCCCTATGGCCACCGCCGGGTCCAGGTAGTACGCCCAGCCCAGATGCCAGGTGCGTCCGAGCACCACGATCAGCAGGAGCCCGCCCGCCACGCCGGCGGAGGAGTACACGTCCGTCCTCAGGTGAACCGCGTCCGCCTCCAGGGCAACGCTCCGCTCCTGGCGCGCCACGCGGGAGAGGATGCGGGATACCACGGCGTTGACGATGCCGGAAACGGCCATGACGGCCACGCCAAGCTCCAGGCGCTCCACGGGCTGCGGGTGAAGCACCCTGCGGACGGCCTCCACGATGATGAACACGGCGGCGGCGAAGATGAGCGCGGACTCGATGACACCCGAGACGTTCTCCACCTTCTCGTGACCGTATGGGTGTACGGTATCCGCCGGGCGCCGGGCAATGCGGATGGAGAAGAACGCCATGATGGCGGCGGCAAGGTCCATGAAGGAGTGAATGGCTTCGGAAATGATGCTGACGGAGCCGCCCAGGATGCCGACGGCGAGCTTCATTGCGATGAGCAGCGCGTTGGAGAGCACGGAGAGACGGGCCATGCGGGCCGCGCGGTTCATCGGGACTCTCCTTCTCGTCCGAAGCCCGGCGCGCGGTGACGCGTCGGGGCGCGGATTCGGCGGAAGTCCCACAGCGGCGGCTGCTGCCCGGCAGGAGGCCCGGGCCCGGCGAGAGCCTGATCTTCCGGAACAAGCTTCGGGGAGGTCCCGGGATTTGTCAAGTCCGCGGCAGCAGAATGTCAACGCAAGGCAGAAACGGGCGGTGGTCAGACCTCCGTGATGTTCTTTTTTCCTCCGTAGAAGTCCCACCAGGGCTTGGCGCCCCGGGCCAGCACGTCGTTCAGGGCCGTGATGTTCTTCACTCCGCGGTCTTCCAGCCAGGCCACAAGGCCGTCGTACCCGCCGGCGGCAAAGGCCGGGATCCCGTCCTGCCAGGTGGCCCTGCCGCACAGCACGCCGGAGAACGGCGTGCCGGCTTCCGCGGCCAGCTCGAGGGTCTCCCGGAACACCTCGTCCGTCACGCCGGCGCTGAGGTAGATGAACGGCTTCTTCGCCGCACTGGCCGCTTCCTTGAAGTGCTGCATGGCCTCGGACCGGCTGTACGCCTTCTGTCCGGCAAAGGCGCGGGTTCCTTCCACGAAGGCCACGTTCACCGGCACCTCCACCTTCAGCACATCCACGCGGTAGGCGGGCCGGGAAAACTCCTCCATGTACGCCCGCACCAGGCGCGGCTTGGCGAGCGCGAACTCCCGGCTCTTCGCGTCTCCCACCGCATCGTCATAGGCGATGACCTCGAGGAAGAACGGAACATCCGCGGCCGCGCATTCGGCGCCTATCCGCTCGATGAATGCCTTCTTCACCTCGTTGATGGAGGCGGGATGGCCCGGGTTGTAGTACAGGAGAATCTTGATGGCCGTGGCGCCGGCCTCGACCAGCCGATGCACGCTCCACTGCGGCAGCAGGTCCGGCAGACGGGCGTCGTCGCGCGTGTCGTAGCCGGTCTTCTCGTAGGCCAGGAGCACCCCGGTCCCCGCGGCCCGTACCTTGACGGCCGGCAGGCCGAACTCGGGGTCCAGCAGCACGGCGCTGGCGTGCCGCGTGAGCACTGATGCAACGGCGTTCTTGAACTTCACAAGGTCGTCCGGCGTGGCCGCGGTCCCCCGGGCCTTGCCGATTGCCTTTTCCAGCGAGCCGCGCTGGTCCATCGCCGCGGCGGCAATGATACCGGCGCGGTTCGCGCACCCGTTGATGCCGGCCACTTTCCCTTTGCCCATCGTGATCTTCGTTCCTGCCATGGATGATTCTCCTCGGGGAGAAACCTACGCTCCGGGCGCGCCGCTGTCAAACAACCCGGTAGCGTGGCGCCGCGGCTTGCATGCGCGCGGGCAGGCCGCTACGATGGGACTCCGCATGGGAACGCCCGACCTCGAGCCAGACTCGACCCTCCGGTTGCCGCGCGTCACCGTGCTGAAAGCCTCCGCCGGTTCGGGCAAGACGTTCCGGCTCACCCAGAGGTTCGTCCAGTTCCTGCTGTCCGAGAAGATCCCGCACACGGGCCTGCGCAACGTGATGGCCATCACGTTCTCCCATAACGCGTCGCGCCAGATGCGGGAGAAGGTGCTGGAATGGCTGAAACGCCTTGCGCTGAAGGACCGTGACCGGCTCGAGGAGATGACCGCGGTCACCTCGGGAGGCGAGGAGCAGATTTCCCGACGGGCCGCCGAGCGCCTGGACACCGCGCTCGCCCGGTTCTCCGAGCTGCAGGTCATGACGATCGACAGCTTCATGGCCTCGGTGTTCCGCGCCTCGGCGCTGGACTTCGGCTTCGGGCCGGACTTCGAGGTGGTGCTGGACCCGGCGCCGCTTCTGGAATACGCGTGGAACCTGTTCCTTCGCGAAGCCCGATCCGGCAGTCCCGCCGCCGCGCTGCTGGACCGCACGCTGGCCTCCCTCCTGAGCCTTGCGACCTCCTCCGGCGCGTTCCCCTGGAACCCGACTTCCGGGCTCCTGGCGGAGCTGCGTCGGCTGGAGACCCGCCTGGCCGCCTACGCGCAGGCGCCGGCCGCGGACGAGGAGGCCGAGCGTCTCCTTCGCGCCCGCGAAGAACAGGTGAGGGAGGAGTGGGAGACCGTGGCCCGGCTCGTCCAGCAGTCCGGCCTGGAGCCGCGGCAGAACTCGAAGTTCCCCGGCCTGCTGGACTCCATCCGTGCCGGACGCTTCACCGACCTGGCCGCCGGTGCCGCGAAAGCGGGGCCGGTGAAGAAACCGGCGCGGCGTGACGCGCCGGGACTGGAGGCGTGGGAGCGAATCGAGGAGGCGTGGCGCCGTGCCGGGGAAGCCGCGGATGCATGGGCCGGCGCGTGGGCGCGTTCGTACTACCAGCCATTCGTGCGCCTGCACACGCGGCTTTCCGCGACGCTGGACCGGGTGAAACGGGCGCAGTCACGGGTATTCATCGGCGACCTGGGGCGCACGCTCTCCGGCGCGCTTGCCCAGGGCGCTGTCCCGGACGTGTATTTCCGCATCGGCGAGCGCGTCTGGCACTACCTCGTGGACGAGTTCCAGGACACCTCTCCGCTGCAATGGAACACGCTGTTCCCGCTCGTGGAGAACTCCCTGGCGATGAACGGCAGCCTGTTCCTCGTCGGGGACACGAAGCAGGCCATCTACGGTTTCCGCCAGGCGGACTACCGCATCATGAGGAGCATCGAGACCGCGAGCCCGTTCCCCTCCGCGCCGCGGGACGTCCACGCGCTCGCCACGAACTGGAGGAGCCGGCCACGCCTGCTGGAGTTCGTCCGCGAGGTGTTCCTTTCCCGGGCTGCCACCCTGCCCGCCTACCAGGAGGCGGCCCGGCTCAGCGGCCTGGACGACTGGCAGCAGGAAGCGCGCCCGGGCGGCAGCAGCGGTCACGTGGAGGTCCACATCCTGCCTCGGGATGACGAGCACCCGCCGGAGCGGGACCTGCTGCAGCGCCTCGTGAAGGAGCTTCACGCGCGGGGGTACGGGTGGGAGGACATCGCGCTGCTGGCGCCCCGAAACACGGACGTGGTACGCGCCACGTCCTGGTTGAACGACGCCGGCGTGCCGTTTCTTTCGTTCAGCTCCCTGGACGTGCGCACGCGCAAGGCGGCGGGAGAGGTGCTCGCGCTGCTGTCCTTTCTGGACTCCCCGCCGGATGACCTGTCGTTCGCCACGTTCGTGCTGGGCTCCTTGTTCGGCCGGGTGCTGGCCGCGCGCGGAGCGCCGCGCGCCGAGGACATCCGCCGGCTCCTGTTCGACAGCCGCGCCGAGCGGCCGCTGTACAAGGCATTCCAGCGCGCCTTCCCGGACCTGTGGAAGGAGCGCTTTGCCAGCCTCTTCCGCTCCGCGGGCTACCTGCCGCTGTACGACCTCGTGAGTGAAGCTCTCATCCGGTTCGACGCGTTCTCTCTCGCCTCGGAGGAAGAGGCCACGCTCGCCCGGCTGCTGGAGGTGGTGAAGGACTTCGAGGGCTCCGGGGCGGGCAGCCTGCGGGAGTTCCTCGGCGCGGCGGGAACCGGACCTTCCCCGGAGGACGCCGCCTCCTGGTCCATTGACGTGCCGCAAGGCGCCTCCTCGGTCCGGGCCATGACCATCCACAAGGCAAAGGGACTGGGGTTCCCGGTCGTGATCGTGCTGCTGTACGGGGAGTCGCGCCGCCACGTCCTGCACGGCGTGCTCTCCGTGGACGGTGCCCCCGTTCTCGTGAAGCTCACGAAGGACCTGGCGCAGCGGGACGCGACGCTGCAGGCGCTGTACGAGCAGGAGGCGAAGAAAGCCGATGTCGATGCGCTGAACCGGCTGTACGTGGCGCTCACCCGGGCCGAGCAGGAGATGTACGTCATCGGCGTCAAGTCCGACCGCGACACGTTTCCTTTCGACCTCCTGCCGGTTGCCGACACGCGGGCCGGCATGGACAAGGGGCCGGCGGTCTCACCCCGGCGGGGAGCGCCAGGCGGCGCGCCGCTTTCCCACGCGGCCACCCCGGTACGTCTGGCGCCGCAGGCCGGGCTCCTGGGCCGGGCGGAGCGACAGCGCGGGGAGCTTGCGCACCGCATCCTGGAGCTTCTTGCCGACGCCGGGACGGACCTTGGAGGCCGGCTTTCCGCTGCCGCCGGGCGCGCCGCCGCGGAGATGCGCTGCAGCCCCGAGGAGACTCTGGACCTGCTTCCGAAGCTGGGAGTCCTGCTCGCCCAGGCGGACGTGGCGGAGTGCTTCCGACAGAGGCCCGGACGGACCATGGCGGCCGAGCAGGAGCTGTGCGATTCAGC
>DASRZR010000048.1:0-6097 GCA_035686185.1 Spirochaetia bacterium
GCCGGGCCCGGGGCGCGGGCGGCGGCAACGGGGCGAGCAGCGGTGGTCCAGGGCGCGGAAACCGTGCTGGAGACGCGCGGGCTCACCAAGATGTTCGGCGGGCTGGTGGCAGTGGACGCCCTGGACCTGCGCGTGCACCGCGGCGAGATCACGAGCCTGATCGGTCCCAACGGCGCGGGCAAGACAACCGTGTTCAACGTGGTCACGGGGATCTATCGGCCCGAGAAAGGCGCCGTCCTTTTCCAGGGCCGTGAGGTCACCGGGTGGAAGCCGCACCGCATCGTGGAACAGGGCGTGGCCCGCACGTTCCAGAACATACGGCTGTTTTCAAACCTCACGTGCCTGGAGAACGTGATGGCGGGCCTGCACTGCCGCACCTCCGAGGGGATCGTGGCCGCGCTGTTTCGCACCCCGCGCCTTGTAAAGGAAGAGAAGCACATCCGGGAAGCGGCCTGCCGTCGGCTGGAGCAGGTGGGACTGCTGCACGCGGCCGATGAGCTGGCGCGCAACATCCCGTACGGCCGGCAGCGGATGCTGGAGATCGCGCGGGCGCTGGCAAGCTCCCCTCGCCTGCTGGTGCTCGACGAGCCCAGCAGCGGGCTGAACCCGAAGGAAACCGAAGACCTCATGGCGTTCATCAAGGGCATCATCCGGGACGAACACCTCACGGTGCTGCTCATCGAGCACGACATGAACGTGGTGATGGGCATCTCGGACTGGGTGACGGTGATGGACGGCGGCAGGAAGATCGCCGAGGGGCTCCCGAGCACGATCTACCACGATCCGCTTGTGATCGAGGCGTACCTGGGGGCCCGGCGATGAGCGCGGGCGGGCCGGAGCTGGCACGCGGGGCCCCCCTGCTGGAGGTGAGCGGGCTGCACATCCGCTACGGCGCCCTGGAGGCGCTGAAGGGCGTAAGCCTCCGGTTGAACGAAGGGGAAATCGTCACCGTGCTCGGCGCCAATGGCGCGGGCAAGAGCACGCTGCTTCGGGCCATCTCCGGCCTGCTCCCGGCCGCGACCGGCGAAGTGAAGCTGGCGGGGCGGTCCCTTTCCCGGGTGGCGCCCTACGACGTGGTCCGGCTGGGGATTTCCCACGCGCCGGAGGGCCGGCGGGTGTTTGCGACGCTCAGCGTGGCGGAGAACCTCACGCTGGGCGCATTCACCCGGCGCCGCCTCAAGGCGGAGGTATCCGAGGCACGCGAACGGGTGTTCGGCCTGTTTCCCGTGCTCAAGCAGCGGCGCCGGCAGCTTGCCGGCACGCTGTCCGGCGGCGAGCAGCAGATGCTTGCCATCGGTCGGGCGCTGATGAGCGAGCCGCGCGTGCTCCTCCTGGACGAGCCGTCCCTGGGGCTTGCGCCCATCCTGGTGGACCTCATCTTCGACATCATCCAGCAGATCAACGGCCAGGGCGTGGCGATCCTCCTGGTGGAGCAGAACGCGCGCCAGGCGCTGGCGTGCGCGGGTCGAGGGTACGTGCTGGAGACTGGCCGCGTGACAGTGGAGGGGTCTGCCGCCGAGCTCCTTTCCGACACGCGCATCCAGGAAGCCTACCTGGGCGGGGCAGCTCTCCGGGGAGCATGACGCCCGCTTGACGACCCGCGTGCGCCGTCAATAGCCTCTGCACGGAGGTTCCCGCACGTGCGCGCAGTGAATCCGACATTGAGAAGGTGGCTCGTGGGAGCGGGCACGGCGCTTGCCGTCATCGCCCTGCTGTTTCTTGCCGTCCTGTGGGTAGTGCGAAGCTCGTTCCCCAGGACGCGCGGCACGTTGTACGCCAACGGCCTGCAATCGGGCGCCGAGGTGCTTCGGGACCGCTACGGGGTGCCGCATATCAGAGCAGCCTCCCTGCACGACCTGTACTTCGCGCAAGGGTACGTCACGGCTCAGGATCGGTTCTGGCAGATGGATTTCTGGCGCCGCATAGGAGCCGGGAGGCTCTCGGAGTACTTCGGGAAGTCCACGCTGGGAGCGGACGTGTACCTGCGGACGCTCGGGTTCCGGCACATCGCCGACCAGGAGTACGCGGCCATGGACCCGGACACGCGCGCGGCATTCGACGCGTACGCCCAGGGGGTGAACGCGTACCTCGCGGGCAGGTCTCCTGGCAGCCTGAGCCTCGAGTACACGCTCCTGCAGCTCGAGGGCGTTCACGTCTCAATCGAGCCGTGGGTACCGCAGGACTCCATCACGTGGCTGAAGCTCATGGCGTTGAACCTGGGCAGCAACATGAGCCGGGAGCTGTACACCATCGAGCTGATCCAGAAGATGGGAATGGCGAAGACGGCCGAGCTGTTGGGCACGTACCGATACGGCGAGATGCCCGTCATCGTGTCGGACAGTGAGCTGCCCACGGCGTTCCTGGGGGCCCTGCCGCCGGGTGAGCGCGGTGGCCGCGCGGCGCCCACGCCGCTTCCGGCGACCGCACTGAGCGCCGTGGCCCAGGTTCCCACTGGCTCCCCGGGCCTCGCGGACCTGGGCGCGCTCGGACTGGGACACGGACCCGGCGTCGGATCGAACAACTGGGTCATCTCGGGATCCCGCACCGCATCGGGAAAGCCGATCCTGGCGAACGATCCCCACCTCGAAATCCAGATGCCTTCCATCTGGTACGAGACGGACCTGTACTGCTCCGCCCCGGATGCCCCCGCAGGCAGCGGCCCCAGCGGCCCCCTGCACGTGCGGGGATTCACGTTCCCCGGCACGCCGGGGATCGTGATCGGGCACAACGACCGGATCGCGTGGGGCGTGACGAACATGTTCCCGGACGTCCAGGACCTGTACATCGAGAGGCTGAACCCGGACAACCCGAACCAGTACGAAGTCAACGGGAAATGGGCTGACATGGCCGTCAGCGTGGAAAGCATTTCCGTTCTCCACGAGGATCCGGTCCGGATCCTCGTGCGCAGGACGCGGCATGGGCCCGTGATGACGGACACGGACGGATACGCGGGATACAAAGGCTTCACGCTCAACCCGCAGACGGCGTTCCCCAAGGGCCTGGGGCTGACCGCGCTGGCGCTGAGGTGGACTGCCCTGCAGCCGAACTTCACGTTCCGCTCTGTCCTGATGCTGGACAAAGCCCGCAACTTCCAGGAGTTCCGGGACGCGCTGCGCTACTTCGACGTGCCGTCCCAGAACTTCATCTACGCCGACGTGGACGGCAACATCGGCTACCAGTCGGAGGGACTCGTTCCCGTCAGGGGCCGAGGCAACGGCGCGGTTCCCTCTCCCGGGTGGACGGACGACTTCGAATGGAAGGGATTCATCCCGTTCGATGACCTGCCCTACTCCTACAACCCACCCAAGGGCTACATCGTTACGGCGAACAACCCGGTGACGAGCCCGTCCTACCGCCACTTCATCGGGGACAACTTCGACTTCGGCTACCGGGCACGGAGGATCGCGGAGATGATCGAGGGCGCCCGCGGCAAGATCACCGTGGCGGACGTGAAGGCGATGCAGGCGGACACGCTGAACCTGTCCGCCCGGGAACTGATGCCCTACCTGAAGACGCTCACGCTCGATGGGGACGCTGCCCGCGGCCGCGGGATCCTGGCCGCGTGGGACATGAGGATGAACGCGGACAGCGCGGGGGCAGCGGTTTACGGCTTCTTCTGGCAGGCACTGATGGAGAACGTCGTCAAGGAGAACATCCCGCAGAAGCTGTGGAGCGTGGACACGGTGCTGGACGACAACTCCCGGCTCATGAACGCGGTGGCGGAGGCCCTGCCCGACCCCGTGGCCCCATTCTGGGACGATCCGCTGACGCCCGACGTGAAGGAGACCCGGGACGCGGTCCTTGCCGCGGCGCTGCAGAAGGGAATGCAGGCGGGCATCCGGGCGCTCGGCCGGGACCCGACGCTGTGGAGATGGGGCAAGGTCCACACCGCGACGTTCCGCAACCAGACCTTCGGAAAGTCGGGGATACGACTCATCGAACGCATCTTCAACCGGGGACCGGTGCCGGTAGGCGGCGGGTTGCAGGAAGTGGTATCGTCCGACTGGAGCCCCGATGCGCCGTTCGACACGTACCTGGTCTCCTCCATGAGGCAGATCGTGGATCTGTCGGACCTGGACTCATCCGTGGCGATGAACGCGACGGGGCAGAGCGGGCACGTCGGGGATGGCCACTACGCTGACATGGTTCGGCCGTGGGCGGAGGTGAGCTATCACTCCACCGGGTGGAGTGACACCGCGCTGAAGGCTGCCGGCTACACGAGGCTGGAGCTCCGGCGGCCACCAGAGCCGCAGACGCCGCCCAAGGGGCGGGACTGAGCGGCGGCCGCGCGAAGCGGCGGAGGGCCACCGCGGGCCGAGAGCAAGGAGAGGAGGAACAGCGGATGAGGGCAACGAGCCTTGTGGCACCGGGATGGTGGGACTACACGACGTTGGACAGGGAGATCCTGGATGATGCGGCGCGCCTGAAGCCCGACGACCTGCTGAAGCTGTCCCGTCCCGGATTCGAGGTCACGTTCTACGACACGCTGGAGTCCTTCTACCTGGCGGAAGCAATGGAGTACGTGCGCGCCTGGCAGCAGTCCACGGCCAGCGCCCCCGCCGGCATTTGCGGCCCCATCGGGCCCACCGAGCAACTGCCGCTGGTCGCACAGATCGTCAACGACCTCGAGATCAACGTGAGGGAGGGCCATTTCTGGGCCATGGACGAGTGGTACCTCGGAAGCAGAGAGGCGCCCGTGACCCACCCCCTGAGCTTTGCCCGGGCCGACCTGGAGCTTTGCTTCAACCGCATCGAGCCGAAGCTGCGAATGCCGGATTCGCACCTGCACTTCCTGAAAGCGGACGGGATCAGTGACTACATCCGGACCTACGACCAGGCGAAGTGCCTTTTGATGCAGGGCGGCCAGGGCGAGGTCAAGCACTGGGCATTCAACGATCCGGTGAAACGGGAAGGAAAGTACAAGGATGCGCCGCCGTCCCCCGCGGAGTACCGGGCGCTGCCCACCCGGATCGTGGACCTGCACCCGATGACGATCATCCAGAACGCCCGCACCTCCGGCGGCGGGGTGGTGACCGGCGTGCCGTCCCAGGCAATCTCGGTCGGACCGCAGGAGACCTGGAAGTCAGGCACCGTGAGCATCTGGCACGCGGGCAAGCACGACAATCCGTTTGGCCAGCGCCTGACGGCCCTCATGATCTCGAAGAAGATCCCGGACGCCGCGGTCCCGATGTCCCTGCTGGCCGACCACCCGGACGTGAAGTTCAACTACTTCACTGGCGGCATCGGCACCTGCGAGGCGGAGATGCACTAGGAGCATCGCCCGAAGGGCGATAGCGTCAGAGGGAGCTGCCGGCAGCAGACGGCCCCATGTACGGTTACCGATGGGTTGGGTCCCGAGCGCGCAGAGCAGCGGCGAAGGCAGCCGCCCCTACCCCTTCACCGCTCCGCCGGCGAGGCCTGCCACCAGGCGCTTCTCGATGAGGTAGAACAGCACGAGGACCGGGATCAGCGCCAGGAAGGCTGCCATCGTGAGGTACTGCCACTGCGTGTTGTACTGGCCGACAAAGTTGTACAGCGCGATGGTGAGCGGCATCTTGTTCTTGGACGACATCAGCGTGAGGGCGAACAGGAACTCGTTCCAGGCGAAGATGAACGCGTAGATCATCACCGTCACGAGGCCGGGCACGGCAATCGGCAGCATGATCCGGGTCATGGTCTGCACCCGGTTGCAGCCGTCGATGAGCGCTGCCTCCTCGATATCCTTCGGGATGGTCTTGAAGTAGCCGTTCATCATCCACGTGTTGAACGCCACGGTGAACAGCGCATCCAGGATGATGAGCGCGCCGAAGGTGTCCAGCATGTGGAACTGCGCGATCACCTTGAACAGAGAGATGATCACGATGACCGGGGAGAACATCTCGATCATCAGCAGGAGATACATCGCGAACTTGCGCCCGGGAAAGCGCAACCGGGCCACCGCGTAGGCCGCGGGCACGCACAGGAGCGTGTTCAGCACGGTGGCGCCGAGGGCCACGATGATGCTGGCAATGAAGTAGCGCGCCAGGTCGGCCTGGATCCACACGTCCCTGAAATTCGCCCACTCGATGTGCGTCGGGATCCACATCGGGGGCGAGGA
>DASRZR010000049.1:0-6132 GCA_035686185.1 Spirochaetia bacterium
CGGAGGCGCCGGGGCGGCAGCAGATGGCGGCCACGGTACTCCGTGGCATTCCGGCGGGCATCGCTACCTCGTGGTGAACGCGGACGAGAAAGAGCCCGGCACGATGAAGGACCGCTGGCTCCTGGAGGGAAATCCGCACCAGCTCATCGAGGGCGCGCTGATTGCCGCGTGGGCCATCCAGGCGGACATCGCCTACGTCTTCCTGCGACGCGAATACACTCAGGCCGGGGAAGCGCTGGCCCGCGCCATCGAGGAAGCCCGGCAGGCGAAGTACATCGGCGCAAACGTCCTGGGCAGCCCATGGAGCCTCACGATGCGCCTGCACCTGAGCGTGGGCCGCTACATGTGCGGGGAGGAGAGCGGCCTGCTGAACGCGCTGGAGGGCCGCCGGGCCACGCCGCGCGCCAAGCCTCCGTTCCCCCAGGTGAGCGGCCTGTGGGGCCGTCCCACCGTGGTGAACAACGTGGAAACGCTGAGTAACGTGCCGCACATCCTGCGGGAAGGCGCGGACTGGTACAAAGCGCTGAGCCCCGGCTCGGACCCGGGCACGAAGCTCTACGGGGTGAGCGGGAACCTCGTGCAGCCCGGGCTGTGGGAGCTGCCCATGGGCACCACGGCGCGCCAGATCATCGACCTGGCCGGCGGGATGAAGGACGGCCTGAAGCTGAAAGGGTTCCTGCCCGGGGGTGCGTCCACCGACTTCCTCACCGCGGACCAGCTGGACACGAAGATGGATTTCGATTCCGTGGCCAGGGCCGGAAGCCGGCTCGGAACGGGAACAATGATCGTACTGGACGACCACACCTGCCCCGTGGGCATGGTGCTCTCCCTGGAGAAGTTCTTTGCCCGGGAGTCGTGCGGCTTCTGCACGCCGTGCCGGGAAGGGCTGCCGTGGGTGGCCCGTACGCTGCAGGCGCTGGAGGACGGCAAGGGGGAAATGAAGGACCTGGAGATCCTCCAGCAGCAGACCGTGATGATGGCCCCGGGGCGCACGTTCTGCGCGCTGGCTCCCGGCGCCGTGGAGCCGCTGCAGAGCGCCCTGAAGCTCTTCCGCGCGGACTTCGAAGCGCATGTGCACGAGAAGAGGTGCCCGTATAAATGAAGACATTCGCGCTGACCATTGATGGCCGCCGATACGAGGTGGACGCGGAGGGAAAGAACCTCCTCCACGTCTGCCTGTCCCTGGGACTGAACCTCCCCTATTTCTGCTGGCACCCGGCGCTTCACTCCGTGGGCGCCTGTCGGCAGTGCGCGGTGAAGCTGTACAAGGACGAGGCGGACACGCGCGGACGCCTGGTGATGTCCTGCATGACGCCGGTCACGGACGGGATGCGCCTGTCCATCGAGGACCCGGAGGCGCGGACGTTCCGCAGCGGAATCACCGAGCTTCTCATGGTGAACCACCCCCACGACTGCCCCATCTGCGACGAGGGCGGTGAGTGCCATCTACAAGATATGGTGGTGATGACGGGGCACAGCTACCGGCGCTACCGCTTCACGAAGCGCACGCACAAGAACCAGGACCTCGGCCCGTTCCTCAACCACGAGATGAACCGCTGCATCCAGTGCTACCGCTGCATCCGGTTCTACCGCGACTACGCGGGGGGCACGGACCTGGAGGCGCTCGGCGCCCACGATGACGTGTACTTCGGCCGCCAGGCGGACGGCACGCTGGAGAACGAGTTCAGCGGCAACCTCGTGGAGGTCTGCCCCACGGGCGTGTTCACGGACAAGACGCTGAAGACGCACTACACGCGCAAGTGGGACCTGCAGACGGCCCCGTCCATCTGCGCGCACTGCGCGGTGGGCTGCAACACCATCCCCGGGGAGCGCTACGGCACACTGCGCCGCGTGCGCACCCGGTACAACAGCGAGGTCAACGGCTATTTCCTCTGTGACCGCGGCCGCTACGGCTATGAGTTCGTCAACAGCGACCAGCGCATCCGCCAGCCGTCCGCCGCGGACGCCGCCGCATCGGCCGCCCAGGCCGTGGCGAGCGGCGGCGTGGTGGGCATCGGCTCCACGCGCGCCTCGCTGGAGACGAACTGGGCGCTTCGGGCGCTGGTGGGCCCCGGCAACTTCTTCCTTGGCGTGAGCGACCGTCACCTGGAGGTCCTGCGCCTGATGGCGGACGTCCTGAAGACCGGGCCGGCGCCCGTGGCCTCCCTTCGGCAGGTCCGGCAGGCGGACGCCGTGCTCGTGCTCGGCGAGGATGCCTGGAACACGGCGCCCATCCTGGCGCTCACGCTGCGCCAGGCGTCCACCAACGCGCCGGCGGCCGCTGCCATGAAGCAGAAGAAGCTGAACTCCTGGGACGATGCGGCCGTGCGGGAAGCCATCCGGCACGAGAAAGGGCCGTTCTTCGTGGCCACCGTGGAGGACACGAAGCTGGACGAGGTGGCGCGGGAATCGCACCGCCTGGCCCCGTCCGACATCGCCGCCCTCGGGTACGCGGTGGCGCACCAGATCGACGCCTCCTCGCCCGCCCCGTCCGGCGCGACCGCCGCGGTCACGGAGGCCGCCGGCCGGATCGCCACGTCGCTGAAGGCGGCGGAGAAGCCGCTGGTGGTGAGCGGCGCCGGCCTCGGGGACCTCGAGGTGATCCGCGCCGCGGCAAACATCGCCCGCGCGCTGAAGAAAGCGGGCAAGGACGCCCGCATCCACCTCGTGTTCCCGCACGCGAACAGCCTGGGCGCGGCGCTCCTCGCCGCGGGCGGCCTGGAATCGGCCACCCGGGCGGCGAAAGCGCACGCCGGCACGTCCCTGCTCATCGCGGAGACCGATGTCTTCCGCGAGCTTCCGAAGAGCCAGGCGGCTTCCCTGCTCTCCTCCGCGGCCTCTGTCATCGCCATTGACCATACGCGAACCGCCACCACGGAGGCGGCACACGTCGTGCTGCCGGCCTGCACGTTCGCCGAGTCATCCGGGACGTTCGTGTCCAGCGAGGGGCGCGCCCAGCGGTTCTTCTCCGTGATGCCGCCCGTGGAGCCGGCGAAAAGCGCCTGGAGGTGGATAGACGAGCTGGCCGTGGCAAGCGGCAGAAAGTCCGCGGCATGGACCGGCCTGGACGAGGTGATCGGCGCCATCGTGGCCGAGATGCCGGAGCTGAAAGGCGTCCGGGAAGCCGCGCCACGCGCCGACTACCGGTTGGCCGGCCGCGGGATCCCGCGCAAATCTCTGAGGGAAAGCGGTCGGACCGCGGTCACGGCGAACGTTGCCATCCACGAGCCGCCACCGGCAAAAGACCCTGACTCCCCGCTGGTCTACACAATGGAAGGCACCACGCGCGGCGCCCCGTCCAGCCTGAACGCGCGCTTCTGGTCCCCGGGCTGGAACTCCGACCAGTCGCTGAACAAGTTCCAGGCAGAGGTGAGCGGCCAGCTCGTCGGGGGAGACCCCGGAGTGCGGCTGTTCGAACCGCCCGCGGAAGACCGCGGCGCTTTCCACGCGCCCGCCGCGGCGCCGTCCCGTGACGGGACCGTGACGCTGGTCACACGGCACGCCGTGTTCGGAAGCGAGGAGCTCTCGTCTCTCGCCCCCGGGGTTGCCTCCCGGATCGCTCCCGCAACCATAGCGCTGTCGGAGGCGGAGTGCCGGCGACGCGGCCTGAAAGAGGGCGGCCGCGCACGCGTGAGCGTTGCCGGCAGCGAGCCCGTGGAGCTCCTGGTGGAGATCCGCCGGATGCCGGACGGGGTGGCCTCCGTGGCGGCCGGCGCCCCCGGCCTTCCGGCGCTGGCCCTGCCCGCCCCGGCCACGATCGCGGAGGCCTCATGAGCGGCATCGCCATTGCCATTCTCGTGATCTTCGGCGTGCTCTTCGGCGCGGTCCTGATCGCGGCCGGGATGACCTGGTTCGAGCGCCGGCTGCTGGGCGCCTTCCAGGAGCGCTACGGGCCCAACCGGGCCGGCCCGTTCGGCGTGCTGCAGGTCGTGGCGGACATGCTGAAGATATTCACGAAGGAGAACTGGATTGCGCCGTTCGCGGACAAGGCGCTGTTCGTCATCGCCCCGGCCATCATCATGATCTCCACGCTGGCCTCCTTCGCGGTCATCCCCATCGCGCCGGCCATCCTCGTATCGGACCTGGACATCGGCCTGCTGTACTTCCTCGCCATGTCGTCCTTCGCCGTGTACAGCGTGGCGCTGGCCGGCTGGGCCTCCAACAACAAGTATTCGCTGCTGGGCAGCATCCGGGCCGTGGGCCAGATGGTGAGCTACGAGGTCTTCATGGGCCTGTCCCTGATGGGCGTGGTGCTGCAGGCCGGCTCCTTCAGCATGCGGGACATCGTGGAGGCGCAGCACGGGATGTGGTACGTGGTGCCGCAGTTCGTCGGCTTCGTCGTCTTCTTCGTGGCGGGGCTGGCGGAGACCCGGCGCATCCCGTTCGACATCCCGGAGGCGGAGAGCGAGCTGGTGGCCGGCTACCACACGGAGTACTCCGGCTTCAAGTTCGCCATGTTCTACATCGGGGAGTACGTGGGAATCACGCTCATCTCCATGATGATCGTGACGCTGTTCTTCGGCGGCTGGCAGGGGCCGTTCCTCCCGCCGCTGGTCTGGTTCCTGCTGAAGACGCTGGCGTTCATCGTGCTGTTCATCCTGATCCGCGCGGCCCTTCCCCGGCCGCGCTACGACCAGCTTCTCAGCTTCGGATGGAAGCTGATGCTCCCGCTGGCGTTGCTGAATCTGGCTGTCACCGGCGGCATCGTGCTCGCCGTTGGGAAATAGGGAGGGCCTCGTTCCATGCTGAGTATCCTGAAGACCCTCTGGGTCACTCTCGTCCATGCGTTGCACCGGAGGGCCACCGTGCTCTACCCCGAGCGCAAGCGGCGCCTGCCGGCCCGGTGGCGCGGGCGCATCGTGCTCACCCGGGACCCGGATGGGGAGGAGCGGTGCGTGGCCTGCTACCTGTGCTCGTCCGCCTGCCCGGTGTCCTGCATCGCGCTGCAGGCCGGCATCGACGAGAAGGGGCGGAGGCGGCCGGAGTTCTTCCGCATCAACTTCTCCCGCTGCATCTACTGCGGCCTGTGCGAGGAGGCCTGCCCGACGTTCGCCATCCAGCTCACGCCGGACTACGAGATGGCGGAGTACGACCGCGCGAACCTGGTCTACGAGAAGGAGGACCTGCTCATCTCGGGCACCGGCAAGCAGCCGGGGTACAACTTCTACCGCGTTTCCGGCATGGAGATCAGCGGAAAGAAAAAGGGAGAGGCGGAGAACGAGAGGCCGCCCTCCGACGTGAGGAGCCTGCTGCCGTGAATGTCGCGTTCGCCCTCGGGGCCGTCGTGGCCGTCGCGGCCACCGTCATGATGATCACGCGCCGCAATGCCGTGCACGCCCTGCTGTACTTCGTCGTGTCCCTGCTCGCCACGGCGGTGATCATGTTCGTGCTCGGCGCCGCCTTCGTGGCCGCGCTGGAGGTCATTGTCTACGCCGGGGCCATCATGGTGCTGTTCGTGTTCGTGATCATGCTGATCGGCCCGGAGGAGATCGCCGTGCGGCGGCGCGCCTGGATCGGCCCGTCCCTGCTCAGCCTCGTGCTGCTGGCGGAGCTGGGCTGGGTCCTCACCCAGGGCAGCTTCCAGCCGTCGGCCGTCTCCGAGGTAGGTCCGAAGGCGGTGGGCATCGCGCTGTTCGGCCCGTACATCCTCGGCACCGAGATCGCCGCGTACCTGCTGCTGGCGGGGCTGGTGGGCGCGTTCCACCTCGGCCGGCGGGAAGGCGCCGGGCATGACGCGGCGGACGGCCACGGAGCGGTGGACCGAAACGGCGCCGCCATCCGGCGGCAGGGGAGGGCGTGATGGCATCCATTCCCTTCGAGTACGGCCTGCTGCTGGCCGCCGTGCTGTTCGCGCTGGGCACGATCGGCATCATTGCGCGGCGCAACCTGCTGTTCGTGCTGCTGTGCGTGGAGGTGATGCTCAACGCCGCGGGGCTGGCGTTCATCGTGGCGGGTGCCCGCTGGGGACAGGCGGACGGCCAGGTGATGTACATCTTCCTGCTGTCCATGGCCGCCGCCGAGGTGGCGGTGGGGCTGGCGCTCCTCCTGCTGCATTTCGGCCGGCACCGGACGCTGGACGCGGACGCCATGAAGGCGGGGATCGACGGAGGAGAAAGCTGACATGCTGAGCTG
>DASRZR010000050.1:0-4779 GCA_035686185.1 Spirochaetia bacterium
GGCCGAGTGGCCGTGGATGGCGGCGGAACCGTTTCCGCGGAGATCGGGGGCCCGGGAACCGTGGCGGTGGTCCAGGCCATCGTGAGGAGTTACTCCTACCTGCTGGGGGGACGCGAATGACGCTGCTGAAGAATGCCACCGTGGTTCACCTGCACCCCGCCGACGTGGCGGTGGGAGTCGACATCCTGGTCGAGGGAACGGAGATCAAGGCAGTCGGGCGCGGCGTGGGGGAGGGCGCAAAGCCGGACCGCACCATCAACCTGGCGGGGCGTCTGGTCATGCCGGGCCTCGTGTGTGGACACGATCACTTCTACTCGGGCCTCTCCCGCGGGATCATGGCGAACATCGCGCCGTGCCCGGACTTCGTATCCACGCTGCAGAACCTCTGGTGGAAGCTGGACCGGGCGCTGGACGCGGACTCCCTTCGGCTCAGCGGGCTGGTGTGCGCGCTGGAGGCGGTGAAGGCCGGGTGCACGTCGGTCATCGACCACCACGCGTCCCCGAGCTTCATGGACGGCTCCCTCACCGTGCTGAAGGACGGCTTCGAGAAGGTGGGGCTGCGCGGCATCCTCTGCTACGAGACAACCGATCGGAACGGCCGGGACGGTGCCCGCAAGGGAACCGAGGAGAACGTGAGGTTTGCCCGGCAGGTGGAGGCGGAGAAGACCTCCCGGGGCGCGCAGCGCCTGGTGGAGGCGATGATCGGGGGACATGCCCCGTTCACGCTCGCTGACGAGGACCTGGAGGCGCTCGGGGATGCGGTGAAAAAGACCGGGCGCGGCTTTCACGTCCACGTGGCGGAGGACAGTTTTGATCCGTCGCACTCGCATCGACAGTACGGCAAAGATCCGCTTGCGCGCCTGGATTCATTCGGACTGCTGACGGACGGCTCCCTCATCGCCCATGGCCTGTACCTGACCCCCGCGGACCGGGAGCTTCTGAACGCGCGCGGCGCGTGGCTGGCGCACAACAGCCGGTCCAACATGAACAACAGCGTGGGCTACAACGCGGCGCTGCCCTCACTGAAGAACGTGGTGCTGGGAACGGACGGCATCGGGTCCGACATGCTGGCGGAAGCGAAGTTCGCCTACTTCCGCCACCGGGACTCCGGCGGCCCGCTGGGCCCCGGCGCGTTCATGCGCTACCTGCAGTCCGCCAACGACCTGCTGCGCCGCTACTTCGGGCGGCAGATCGGGCGCGTCGAGCCGGGATACGCGGCGGACCTCGTGGTGCTGGACTACGACTCTCCCACGCCGTTGGTGCGGGAGAACGTGGCTGGTCACGTCCTGTTCGGCATGGGAAGCCGGGACGTGAACACGGTGATCGTCAACGGGAAGATCGTGATGGAAAACCGCACCTTCCCGTGGGACACCGCGCCGGTCTACGCCGAGGCGCAGGCCGCGGCCCGCGCCCTCTGGCAGCGGATGGACCGGCTGTAGCTCAGCCCAGCGGAGCCGCGATCACGCCTCCGAACAGGAGGTTGGCGAGCACGAACCCCAGCACGATGTTCACGAGCACGACCACCGTGAAGGCAATGATCGGCCGGCCGCCGAGCGCGCGCATGTCCGCGAACCGGGTGTTCAACCCGATGCACAGGAACGCCAGCGTGAACAGCCAGGTGCGCAGCGTGGTCAGCACAGCGATCAGGTGAGCGTCGACGGAGGGCTTTCCCAGCCGGGTGACGAGGTACGTCACCACCAGGGAGGCCACCAGGAACGCCAGCACGAACTTCGGAAAGCGCTCCCAGATGACCCGGGCATCTGCCTTGGCTCCCGCCGGTGACCCGCCCGCGGCGGCGCGGTCCCAGCGTGCCACCGCGAGAGAGGCGAAGATGAAGGAGAGCACGCCGATCAGGACGTCACGGTTGAGCTTCACCAGGGAGAATGCGTTCACGGCCTTGTCTCCCACCAGCGTGGCGGCCGCCAGGCCCGCGGCATCGGCAAGCTCTGATCCGCCGATCCAGGCGCCCGTGACGACCTGGTTGAGGTTCAGGAGCCTTCCCAGCAGCGGCAGCAGGAAGATCAGGACCAGCGCGTACAGCACCACCAGGGACACGATGTAGCCGACCTTCTTCTCCTCCGCCTTGACGCTCGCTCCCACGGCGATGGCGGCGGACACGCCGCAGACAGAGCTTCCCGCTCCGAGCACCGCGGCAAACCGGTTGTCGAACCCGAACGCCCGCGAGATGAGGAACGCCACGGTGAAGCCGGCGGCCACGATGAGCACGGCTTCCACGAAGCCCCAGAGCCCGCCCTGGACGATGATCGTGAACGGCAGGCTGGCACCCAGGAACACGATCCCCGTCTTGATGAAGAACTCGGTCCGCCGGGCTCCTTCCGTGAACCACTTCGGGAGCTTCACGAGGTTGCCGACGATGAGTCCGATGATGAGCGCCCAGAACGGGTACTCCAGCCCGTAGGTCTTGAGCGTCTGCTGGTTTGCCAGCACCAGGACAAGGAACCCCGCAACGAACAGGATGGTGAACGAGGCCAGGTAGTGGCCAAGGCGCCCGCCCATCAGCTTCACCGCGACGCCGGTGAGGACGGCAAGGACCACGTAGACGGCGAGGTAGGAGGGCCAATTCGCGGCAAGCCCCGCCCCGAGCGGCTTGGAAGGCCACGGCGCCGGCGTGGAACCCTTGATGAAATCAAAGGAGGCTCCGCACGCAACGGCAACGGCGGCGGCTGCCACAAGCGCCAGCCCGAGATAGACGGACCACCAGTCCTCGCTCGTAAGGAACCAGCTTCGGCTCGTCCCGGCCGCGGACGGCGTGGACGTGGCTCCGTCTTTCTTCGTGGAGCCTTGTGCTGACTTCATGGCTGCCCCTCCCTGCGGCCCAATTGTCTGCGGCCGCGGGGGCGGGAGTCAATCAACGGCGCTGTTTTTGCGCGCTTTTGGGGCTGCCGGGCGCCTGGCGCGCCTCGAAATGGCAGGAGGCACCGGATGAATGAACGAATCATCCGGTCCGACCGCCACCGAGCGTCCTTCCCTACGGGATGGGCCGCCGGGTGCGCATGTCCACGCGCTCCTGCCGGCGGAACCGCAGCCAGCGCTTCAGCCCGCGCTCCACGAGCATCATCATGTCGTCCGCCATGTCCGGGGAAGAGCTCCCGTTCAAGGAAACCGCGGAGAAGATGGCGATCAGCAGGGCCGTCGGGTCCTTGAACAGGCTGGTCCGGAAGACGCCCTTGCGGGTGCCCTCGGCGAGGATCTCCCGCAGCAGCTCCTCGACCCTGGCGAACAGGGATGTGCTCTGGTGACGGCGGTCTTCGGCGCCCGGGTACAGGTAGCGCTTCTCCCGGGCATAGATGCCCCGGAGGATGACGGTGCTGCGAAGGCTCAGGATCGTGTAGCGAAGGAGCGCCTTGAGCCGGAAGAGCGGGGAGCGGAACCGGTTGACGTGCTTCTCCACTTCCTTCAACCCGCGCTCTTCCAGGGAATCCAGGATTTCGGAGTAGAAGACTTCCTTGCTCGGGAAGTAGGTGTAGAAGCTCCCCATCCCCAGCCCCGAGGAGGCGGTGATGTCCTTGATGCTGACGTCCCGGTAGCCATGCTCGGCAAACAACCGCTCCCCGACCTTCAGGAGAGTGCTCTTTCGGTTGCTTGCCATGCCTCTCCCTTCAGATCGAAACCGGATCCGGGAATCGGATATCCGGCTTTTCCGGCCGTTTCCGTGGTCTCCGGGGGCCAGCCGTCCCCACGGAAGCGCCGGTTTCCCAGCGTTTCGGGTGGGTCCCGCGCGCGGGCGATTGACCGTCCTCCCCCGGGCGGGTCTGCTTGAGCCAGAGTATGGAAGCAGCCGTGAAAAGGCAAGACGCTGGCTACGTCCTGGAGTGCCCCCTCTGCGGGCGCCGCTACGAGGACAGCCCCGGGGAGTTCCTGTTGTCCTGCCCCGAGAAGCATGCCCCGGCGCTCCTGCGCGCCATCTACACGGTGAAGAAGCTCGTTGCCCACCCCGAACATACCGGGGTGTTCCGCTTCCTGGACTGGCTGCCCGTGCGCCGCGCCCTCCCCGGTGCCGCGGGGCCCGTGGCGTTCCACAGCGAGTCACTCGGACCGTCACTCGGCCTGGAGAACCTTTTCATCATCTTCAACGGCTGGTGGCCCGAGAAGGGCGCGCTCATGGAGACCTGCACGTTCAAGGAGCTGGAGGCCCAGGCCGTGTGCGGCCGGGTGGTGCAGGACTGGAGATCCTCCCTGGTGGTTTCCTCTGCCGGCAACACCGCGCGCGCGTTCCACAGCGCCTGCTCGCGGTACAACGTGCCGGCGCTCCTGGTGGTCCCGAAGCTCAGCCTGCCGATGCTCTGGAGCACCGGGGACTCTCACCCGGACGTCCGTCTCGCGGTGCTGGATGGCGGCGCGGACTACGCGGATGCCATCGAGCTGGGCAACGGCATTGCCGCCACGGAGGGCTTCTATCCGGAAGGCGGGGCAAAGAACGCGGCGCGCCGGGACGGAATGGGCACCGCGGTGCTGGCCGCCGTGGAAGCCTGCGGCCGGATCCCCGACCACTATTTCCAGGCGGTAGGCAGCGGGACGGGAGCCATCGCGGCGTGGGAAATGAACCTGCGGCTCCTGGAGGATGGGCGATACGGTGACCGCCGCATGCGCCTGCACCTGGGCCAGAACGCCCCGTTGACGCCGATGACAGACGCGTGGGAAGCCGGTTCCCGCACCGTCACCCCCGCCGTGGAGGGCCGACGGCTTTCCCGCATCATCCGCGCCCGGGTGCTCGGCAACAGGAACCCGCCGTACGCGATTGCCGGCGGGCTGTTCGAC
>DASRZR010000051.1:0-2914 GCA_035686185.1 Spirochaetia bacterium
CTCCACATGGCGAAGTTCCACTACATCCCCCTGCTCACCCCCGGGGGGGCCGTCGGCGTGCTGGGCGTGAGCCGGGCCGCGGATACCGCGTGGCTGCCCGAACAGGAGGACTCCCTGCAGATGCTGGGCCGCACGCTGGCACTCTCGATCGAACGGGAGCTCCTGGCGGAGGAGAACCGCCGCAACCTCATGGCGCGCGAGTCGGAACGGCTTGGCCGGGTCCTGCTCAACACGGTCTCGCACGAGCTTCGCACGCCGCTCACCGCCATCAAGGGCTCGATCACGGCGCTGATGGACCCGGTTACCGGCGGAGACACGGAGGCGCGCCGCCTGCTGATGGCAGAGACGCTCACCGCCGCCGACCGGCTGAACGCCATCGTGGAGAACCTCCTCAGCATGAGCCGGCTGGAGTCCGGCATGCTGCGGCTGAAGCGCTCCGAGACCGACCTGCTGGACCTCGTGTCCGTGGTGGCGGACGCGCTTCGCCGCCAGTCCACCGAGCACCCGCTTTCCATCCAGGTGGAAGAGGACATCCCCGCCGTCTCCCTGGACTTCACGCTCATGGCACAGGTGCTCACCAACCTGCTCACCAACTGCGCCCGGCACACTCCGCCCGGCACGCCGATCCAGCTCAGCGTGGAAAAGACTTCGGACGGTGTCAGCCTCACGGTGTCCGACGAGGGACCCGGCGTGCCGGCCGACGAGCTGCCCCACCTCTTCGAAACGTTCTTCCGCGGAAAGAACGCGGCCACGGGCGGCGTGGGCCTCGGCCTTCCCATCTGCAAGGGCATCGTGGAAGCGCACGGCGGACGGATCGTGGCCTACCTCAACCGGAGCGGCGGCCTGTCCGTGAACGTCGTGCTGCCCGGCGCACCGACGGCAGAGGGCGGCGCGTGATTTCGGCGCTCGTCGTCGACGACGAGGTCCAGATCCGCCGGCTCCTCCGGGTGAGCCTGGAGACCCACGGCTACGAGGTGCACCTGGCGGCGACGGGCGCGGAAGGGCTGCAGCTCGTGCTGGGGAAGAAGCCGGACATCGTCCTGCTGGATCTCGGCCTGCCGGACCGGGACGGCACGGAAATCCTCTCCGAGCTGCGGGCGTGGTCGTCCGTCCCCGTCATCATCCTGTCGGTCCGAAACGCGGAGGACGAGATCGTGAAGCTGCTGGACGCCGGTGCGGACGACTACGTGGTGAAGCCGTTCAGCACGGGCGAGCTGGTGGCGCGCATGCGGGTGGCCATCCGTCACCACGCGCCGCAGGACGCGCCGGAGAAGTTCGTTTCCGGCCGATTGACCGTGGACCTGCAGGACCGCGTCGTGACGGTAGACGGGGCGCCCGTGAAGCTGACGCCCACGGAGTACGGCCTGCTGCGCCTGTTCGTTCAGCACGCCGGGCGCATCCTCACGCACCGGCAGATCCTGCGGGAGGTCTGGGGGCCGCACGCGGACGAGGAGACGAACTACCTGCGTGTCTACGTCACTGCGCTCCGCAAGAAGCTGGAAGCGAACCCCCAGATGCCCGAGCTCATCGTCACGGAGCCGGGCGTGGGCTACCGCCTGCGCCAGCTCTCCGGATAGGGAGATCGCCGCCGAACAGCGCGGTGGTCCTTCCCCGACCCGCTGGTTGCCCGCTGCGATGCCCGGGCGGTACACTGCTTCTACGCTGACATGAACGACCCTGATCGTCTGGCGCCGCTCGACCTGGTACTGGACTCAAGTCACGACTTCATTGGCATGGCCGATGCCACGGGAGTCGTCACGTACCTGAACCGCGCTGCCCGGGCAATGACCCGGCTGCCCCTGGAGGGTCCCCTCCCCCCGCTGTCCATTCTCGACTTTGTTCCCGGCCAGCTTCGCGACATGTTCGCCACGATAGTGGAGCCAGCCCTCCGGGAGTCCGGCCACTGGAGGGGGCGGGAAGCGCTGAGAAGCCCGGTGGATGGGCAGCAGATCCCCATCGAGATAGACGTGTTCTCCCTCGGGCGTTCCCGGGACGGAAGGCTGAGCGGGCTCATGACCGTGATCCATGAAATCTCCTCCCCGCGCGAGAGCCAGGTGGCCGCCCAGCGCAACGAGGCCGCGCTGCAGGTAGCCCGCATGGGGCACTGGGAGTTCGATGTCGCGGAGCGGCAGTTCGA
Organism: Spirochaetia bacterium; assembly: GCA_035686185.1. Classification (GTDB taxonomy): domain Bacteria; phylum Spirochaetota; class Spirochaetia; order SZUA-6; family Fen-1364; genus Fen-1364. Next base: position 2,138 of record DASRZR010000051.1, read on the forward strand.
GTTCAACGACCTCTACTACGCGCTGCACGGGCTCACCGCGGAACAGGCCGGCGGCTATCTCATGTCCGCGGAGACGTTCACCGCGCGGTACGTGCACCCGGAAGACGCCCACCTCGTGACGCAGGCCATCCAGGCAGCCGCGGAATCGTCCGATCCCGACTTCCAATTCCAGCGGGAGGCACGAATCCTGCGCGCGGACGGCACGACGCGGAACGTGATGGTCTGGTTCCGGGTGGAGAAGGATCCCCGCGGTCGAACCGTTCGGCTGCACGGTGTGAACCAGGACATCACGGAAAGGAAACAGGTGGAGGAGGCACTCCGCAAGAGCGAGTTCTTCCTTCAGAAATCCCAGAGCGTGGCGCGCGTCGGCTCCTACTGGTTCTGGCCGTCCACCGGCACGTGGATCTGTTCGCCCGCCCTCGACGAGATCTTCGGCATCGATGCCACCTACCGCAAGGACATCGACGGATGGATGGGGATCGTGCATCCCGACCACCGCGCCGAGATGCTCGACCACCTGCTGAAGCACGTGCTGGCCGGCCGCAACCGCTTCGACCATGAATACCGGATCGTGCGGCCCTCGGACGGCCGCGTGCTCTGGGTCCACGGCCTGGGAGAGCTGGAGCTGGACGCCACCGGGGCGCCCACGGCCATGATCGGCACCATCCAGGACATCACCGAGCGGCGGCGCGCGGATGACGCCCTGAAAGAGAGCGAGGAGCGCTTTCGCACGACGCTGTACAGCATCGCGGACGGCGTGGTCACCACGGACGTGTC
>DASRZR010000052.1:0-9016 GCA_035686185.1 Spirochaetia bacterium
ACGGGTTCGGCTACTCCGGGCAGTTGGCCCTGGAGCCGGGGTTCGACGCGATGGTGAGCCGGCTCCAGATCGGGGGCGTGATCCCCCACTACGGCAGCACGAGCTACGAGCGCATCCGGCGCACGAACCGCTACCTGGCGGGGCTCACCACCGAGCCGCTTCTCATCTGCGCGGACATCATCAAGCTTGCCGCCGGCGGTCGCGTCGAGTCGTTCGGAGACGGCTACGTGGGAGGGTTCATCGGCCGGTTCTCCGCTCTCCCGGACGATCCGTTTTCCACGCTGGCGGAGCTGAACGCGTTTGCGTTCGCGGCGCTGGGGGTCAACGTGGCCCTCGGGCCCACCGTGGACACCAGCACCCGGGATCCAAGGACCGCGGACCGGGCCGGCACGGTGGTGCGGGCGTTACGCGGTTATGGAATCCCGGCCGTGCTCAAGCACTTCCCGTTCCTCCCGGCAGGGGCCAACCTGCATCGAGAATCCCCGGATACGAAGCTCCCGCCAACCGACGCGGAACGCCGGTTCACGATCTTCCGGGACCTCGCCTCCTCTGCCGACATCCTCATGACCACGCACCTCCTGGACTCCGCGGTAGACCGCACCATCGTGACCTTCTCCCCGGCGTGGAACTCGATCCTTCGGGAGCGCACGGGCTACGGCGGTCTCCTGATGACGGACGGCCTCCTGATGCTCTCTCACTACGAAGACCGGCGCGGGCTGGCCGCCGGCGCCGGCGAGGTGCTGCGCCCGGCGGATTTTCCGTGGATAGATGAGGCAGCGCGCTGGGCAGCGCGCGCGATCCTGGCGGGGCACGACATGGTGATCGTGGAAGGCTCCGCCGCGCAGACCGTGCGCGTGTTCAACGGCCTGCTTCGGGCCGCCTGCGGCAGCTCGACGGCGTCGCGCGCCTTGAGGGAGCGTATCCTGCAATCCGCTGCCAGGATCGCGTCGTGGAAGGCGGACCGGGGCCCGGCGCTGAGACGCAGCGTGGAGGTGGGAGCGCCAACCATGGCACGGCTCATCGCGCTGCTTCCGCCGGACGGCGCGTCGGACGCCGCCCTGGCCTCCTTCCGGTTCGACGCCGCCGGACTGGCCGCGCTGCAGCCCGCGCGTGAGGCGGCGACGGCTCCGCGGTAACACCAACCGCCGCATATGGGGTTGAACTTCCATATGGCGGCAGTAAGAAACGGCATCACCCTCACCGGCCTGTGCAAGGAATACCGGCTGGGAAAGACCTCCGTCCAGGCCCTGAGGGACGTCAACCTGGAGATCACCGCGGGCTCCTTTGCCTGCGTGGCAGGTCCCTCCGGCAGCGGAAAGACCACGCTGCTCAACATCATCGGGCTCATCGACACCCCGACGTCCGGCACCGTGCACGTGGCCGGGGAAGATATCCAGGGGCTCACGGAGAAGCTTCGCACGCGCTACCGAAGCCGCACGCTCGGCTTCATCTTCCAGTCCTTCAACCTCCTGCCAGTGCTGGACGTGTTCGAGAACGTGAACCTGCCGCTCCTGCTGCACCGGGAGCTGACCGTGGCGCAGAAGCGGGAGCGCGTCAGGGAGATGATCGCGGCCGTGGGGCTGGACGCCCACCTGCGGCACAAGCCGTTCGAGCTCTCCGGGGGCCAGCGCCAGCGCGTGGCGATTGCCCGCGCGCTGGTCACGCATCCCTATATCGTGCTGGCGGACGAGCCCACGGCCAACCTGGACTCCCACACGGGCACGGAGGTCCTGGACCTCATGGAGCACATCAACAGGAGCCGGGGCACCACGTTCATCTTCTCTTCCCATGACCCCCATGTCATGGAACGGGCCGGGCGGGTGATCCACCTGCACGACGGCGCCATCGAGGCCGCCTGATATGGAGCGCCTTTCCCTGTGCCTGCGCAACCTCGGCCGCCACGCGTGGCGGACCCGGATCATCCTCCTCATCGCCCTGCTGGGAGCGTTCCTCACGTTCCTGTTCGAGAACCTGATAGAGGACATGTCCCGCAAGCAGTCCGACATGTTCGGCCGGGCGTTCTCCGGGCACTTCCTGGTGCTGAACCGCGACATCGACACGAAAAACACGTTCGGCTTCTACTACTGCAAACCCGAGCAGATGATGAGCCCGGGCCAGGTGAGCCGGGTCCGGGCGTTCCTCGCCGGCCTTCCCGAGGTGAGCGGCGCCCAGGAGCGTATCGTCTTCTCCGGCCTGTACTATGGAGAGAAAGACGCCGAGCGGGGCTTTGCCGGCGTGGCAATGGACATGGGGGAGTTCCAGAAGAACTTCACCGACCTCTACTTTGCGCAGGGGAAACCGCTCGCTCGCGGGGAGCAAGGAACCTGCGCTCCCAACTGGTACGAGTTCGGCAAGGAAAAAAACCTCGTGATCGGCAACCGCTACGTGTTCCTCGTCCCCAACCGGGAAGGGGAGTTCGTGGACCGCGAGGTGCTGGCCAAGGGCGGCCTGGACTACCGCTCCATGCCCAAGGACGCTTTTGGAGTCAGCAACGTCGTGTTCGACCTGGAGGGATTCCGCTCCATGGTCGGCTACTCGGAGGCGGACGCCACGGAGGTCATCGGGTTCCTCCATGACGCGCGGACGGCCGCGCGGGTGCTCCCGCGGATCCAGGCGTGGCTCGACCAGAACGAGCCGAGCCTCAAGGTGGTCTCCTGGAGGGTGTACGCGCCCATCATGGCGGAGATGGTGCTCGGCTTCGACGTGGCCATGAAGGCGGTGGAAGCCATCCTGATGGCCATCTGCGTCCTGCTCGTGGTGAAGCTCACCACGTTCTCCATCATCGAACGCTACAGCGAGATCGGGACGATGCGGGCCATCGGCTTCTCCCGGGCGGACGTGGCCTTCCAGTTCACGCTGGAGGGGTTCCTGGCCATTGCCGCCGGGGCCGCCGCCGGGTTCATCCTGGCCGCCGTGCTGATCGGCACGCTTCACGCCGCCGGCATCCACAACAAGACGATCTTCTGGTCCTACGTGATCGGCAACGGCTTCCACCCCGCGTTCCACGCGCAGAAGGTGGTCCGCGTCATCCTCGTGTTCTTCGGCGTGGCCGTGCTCGCGCCGCTGCTTCCCGCCATCCACGGCGGGAGACTGTCCATCCTGCGGACGCTGGAGAAGAGATAGATGGAGCTGCTGCGCTACCTGTTCGCCAACATCGCCCGGCGCCCCCTGCGCGCGCTGTTCGTGGTGGTGGCCGGCTTCCTGAGCTCGCTGGTGCTCGTGTTCGTCTTCGCGCTCGGGTCCCGCGTCACCACGCACATACGGGAGAACACCATCGCGAAGTGGACGGGCCACGTGTGGGTCCACCCGAAGGACGACTTCCAGTTCGATGAGAACGCCATGGACCGCTACCGCGCGGAGGCGGCCGCTGTCCGTGACTACGTGGCGAAAAGCCCCTCGGTTTCCATCGCGGTCCCCTGGACCTGGATCGGATGCGAGATGCAGGCCGGCACGGCGCGGGAGTACATCCAGGTGACGTCCACGGACTTCGATCGTGACGTCCCGCTTAAGAACAACACGGAGATCGCGGCCGGGCGGTTCCCTCTCCCCGGGGAGGAGTACACCGTTGTCATCAGTACCGCCCTGGCGGAGAAATACCGCCTGTCGGTGGGAGACAGCATCGTGCTGTTCATCCCTTCCATCTACGGCGCTCGCAACGCCATGGACTTCACGATCACCGGCACGGAGCGCGCGGCGGCCCCGTGGTACGACAACAACGTGACCATCCGGGTGCAGGACTTCATCACGATGCGTGAGTGGGGGGACGCGTTCCCGTTCATGAAGGTGTACGTGAAGGACGAGGCCTCCATCCCCGGCATGGTGAAGGACCTGGCCGCGCGCGCCCCTGATTTCGTCGTGGCCGGCTACCGGGACGACCAGTTCGTCCACTTCCTGCTGTCCCTCGGCACCACGGACATCATGGTGTTCGGCATGATCGCGCTGATCATCTTCCTGGCCCTGCTCATCGGCATACGGTCCGTGGTGCTCACGAACATCTTCGACCGCCGGGACGAGATCGGCACGCTGCGCGCCCTGGGGTTCCCCCGCGGCACGGTGAGAAACCTCTTCTTTGGTGAGTCACTGGCGGAGATCCTGGCCGGCTACGCGGTCGGGCTGGCGGTGGTGGGCCTGCTCGCGCTCGTGTTCCAGGCGCGCATTGTGCGGCCGCCGCTCCTGATGCTGCAGTACATGTTCGGAATGACGCGCATGGCGCTGAGCCTGAACGCGTTCTCCGCGTTCACGCCGCTGGCCCTCCTGCTGGGGCTCCTGCTGCTCACCACGCTTCGCACGGTGAGCCGGGAGACGGAGAAACAGGCCGTCCAACAGATGGCGAACCGTTGACCCCGCGGGTCGCAACAGAATGGAGTGAGATGTGAAGACAGCTTTCCTCGTGATGATCGTGGCGGCGGCTGCGTGCCTGCCCCTGGGCGCGGAGGCTTTCCCCGGAGGGGACGTGACGGCCTACATCGACTCGGTGGACGCGGTGACGCTTCCGCGTGACTGCAAGGCGCGCATGGCCGTGGTGGATACGTACTCCACGGGCACGGAAAAGGACAGCGAGGGGTTCTTCATCCGCAAGGACAACAAGGTGGTCTGGGTGGCCACCGCCCCCGCGTCCCAGAAGAACTTCGCCCTGCTTCGAAACGAGGACGTGTTCTACGAGCGGTTTGCCACCACGAACAAGGTGGTGAAGACCTCCGCCACGGCGAACTCTCGCGGGGGGGAGACCTCCAACCTCGACCTCACGCGATTCAACACGAACCTGGACTACGCGGCTTCCTACGTCGGCACCGAGGACGTGGCGGGCAAGCCCTGCTACGTGTTCGAGCTCCGCGCGAAGAACCGCAAGCTCGCCTACAGCATCGTGCGCCTCTGGGTGGAGACCTCCACCCGCATCCCGCTGAAGAAGGCGTTCTACGCGGTATCCGAGAAGGTGCTGAAGTACTACACGGTGACGGACGTCACGATGAAGGACGGCCGGGTGGCCGAGATGCAGATGGAGTACGTGGATGCGCTGAAGACCGACGAGCGCAGCCGGCTGCGCCTGTACGACATCACGCCGGTCTCATCGGTGCCGGACCAGTTCTTCACCCGGGAATACCTCGAGTCCGGGCGGTTGTTCCCGTTCGACTTCTAGGAGGATCAGAATGTCAGCTCGATGGACGGCGGCCGCCGTCTGCCTTGCGCTTCTCGTCTGCGGCGCGCGACGGCTCGGCGCCCAGGATGCCGTTGACTTCAAGCTCACCGGCGAGGTGGACTCCGACGTGACGGCCTCCGCGGAGCATCCGCGCTCGGTATTCAATGCCGTCACCCCGTTCCAGGGCATGGACGCGGACGGCGTGGTGGATGGCAAGCTCAGCTTCTCCCGGAAGTACACGGCGCTCGGGCTCCTGGACTTCACGGCCACGGACACCGCGGTGCTCTCCCACCAGACCGGGGCCACCATGGAGACGCCGGTCCTCACGATCAACGAGCTGTACACGGACGTGAACTTCGGGGACCTCGCGTACCTCCGCGTGGGCAAGCAGCGGCTGAAGTGGGGCGCGGGCTACGTGTACAACCCGTCGGATCCCGTGAACCCGCCCAAGGACCCCACCGCCACGCGCACCGTGCGGGAAGGCGTGCCGGCCGCCAAGGCGGAGCTGATCACGCCGGTTGCGTCGGTGGCCGCCTTTGGCGTGGTGTTCGACCAGCCGGAGGAGGACGGGGTAGGCGGTCGCCTGTCCACGTCGAAGCTTCCCGGCACCGACCTTTCCCTCTCCGGCTACTGGAGCAGGAGCGAGTCGTGGACCACGGCGCTGAACGCATCCGTGGCGCCTCTGTACGACGTGCCCGGGTGGGACACGCTGCAGGTGTGGTTCGAGGGCGGCCTGTTCGGCCAGGCGCGCTACCTTGCGTTCGGGGACGGCGTGACGCCCGGCACTTATGACGGGACGCAGTACTCGTTCCTCGTCGGAAGCTCGGCGACGCTGCCGGAGGCCCGCACCGTGGGCATCGTGGAGTATTACCACCTGTCCGAGGGCCTGGGCGCGGGCCAGATCTCCTCCGTGTACGCGAACGCAAGCCCCGCGTGGCTCGCGGAGCTTGCCCGGCGCCCGGCCCGGCAGGGCAGGGACTACCTGTTCGTGTCCCTCACGCAGCCCACGATCACCGATTCCGGTGACCCGGTGCTGGACAAGATCGGCCTTCACGCCTCCACGCTGGTGAACCTCACCGACGGCTCGTTCTTCACGCAGGCGGGGATCACCACCGCGTTCGTGGACAACTCCAGCGTGGAGCTGGCAGTGAACTGGGCGGAAGGGCAGTCCGACACGGAGTTCGGCAACGTGCCGGCCCGGGTCGCCGGGACGCTCACCGTGCGCGTGTACTTCTAGGAACCGTTCCCCGGCTTTTTTATTCGCGGCCCGGCATGGTACCCTCCGCCATGCCCGGGCCGCTTGTTGTGTTCGGCCTCTCGTTCGTCCTGTCCCTGAGCGGCGCGCTCATGCCCGGGCCGCTCCTTACCTACACGCTCACCCGTACCCTCCAGGCGCCCCGGGCCGGCTGGCTCACGGGAGCCCGCGTGGTCTCGGGTCACGCCGCGCTGGAGGCGCTGCTGGTGGCGGGCCTCGTGCTGGGAGTCGGCAGCCTGCTGCGGTCCCCGCTTGCCATAACGCTCATCACCGCGATCGGTGCCGCGCTGCTGGTCTTCATGGGCGCCAGCCTTCTGCGGGAGACCGCTGCAGGCCTGCGGGGGCATGGCGCCCCGAACCCGGCGGAGGCCTCGCCCACCGCCGCCCTCCAGCTTTCTCCTGCCGTGGCCGGGGTCATCGTATCGGCAAGCAATCCCTACTGGTGGGTGTGGTGGGTCACTGTCGGCTCCGCGTTCCTCGTCCGCTACGACGTGACGCTGCAGAGGTGGCCAGTCCTGCTCGCCTTCTTTGCCGGGCACGAACTGGGGGACCTCGGCTGGTTCTCCACGGTGTCCATCGTGCTCAGCCTGGGCAAAAGCCGCATTCCGCGGGGAGTGGTGTCAGCAATCCAGCTTGTCTGCGGCGTGGCAATTGTCCTCTTCGGCGCGTGGCTGGCACTTTCCACGTTTGTCCTCGGAAAGCACGATTGACTTCTGGCCCGGTATCTGATATCTCAGGAGTTCCGGCGGCGAGCTGAGAAGCGCGGGCGCCAGGCTCAGCGCCAGGCTCCCTCGGGAAGGAAATCCAATGGAAAACGCCAGACAGGGCAGGTGGCTCATCGCCGCCATGGGCACGGTACTGATGCTGTGCCTTGGCACGGTCTACGCGTGGAGTTTCTTCCAGGGCCTGCTCGTGCGGGACCTGAAGGACGTCTACGGCTGGACGAACGCGCAGGTGGCGTGGATCTTCTCCCTTGCCATCTTCTTCCTTGGCGTGACAGCCGCGGGGGCCGGCGCCATGCTGCCGCGCCGCAATCCCCGGACGTTTGCGATGCTCGGCGCGGTGCTGTTCGCGGCCGGCTACGGCGTGGCGGCGCTGGCGTTCCGCATTCACTCACTCCCCCTGCTGTACGCCGGCTACGGCGTAATCGGCGGTATCGGGCTGGGACTCGGATACGTCACACCCGTGGCCACGGTGAGCAAGTGGTTCCCGGACCGCAAGGGACTGGCCACCGGCATGGTGGTCATGGGATTCGGGCTCGGGGCGTTGTTCATGAGCAAGGTGCTCGCGCCGCTGCTCCTGGGCGCCACGGGCGGCAACCTCGTTGCCACGTTCCTGCTGCTCGGCGCCATCTTCCTGGTGCTGGGGCTGGGCTCCGCCTGGTTCATGCGCAATCCGGAGGCCCCGAAGAAGGCGGCGCCGGCAGCGGCGGAGAAGATTCCGGTGGGCCGCGCCGTGTGGTCCGTGCGCTTCGGCCTGCTGTGGCTGGTGTTCTTCTGCAACATCACCGCCGGCATCTCCATCATCAGCTTCCAGTCCCCGTTGTTCCAGGACCTGTGCAAGCGCGTGGATCCCGGCCTCACCGCCGCGGCGCTGGCCGCGCTGGGGGCCACGCTGGTGGCCGTGAGCTCCCTTTTCAACGGCGCGGGCCGCTTCCTGTGGGGCGCCCTCTCGGACCGCCTGGGACGCGCCCAGACCTTCCGCGTCATGCTCGGCTCCCTCGTCGTGGTGTTCGTGGCGCTGGTGGTCACGGGAAACCCGTGGGTGTTCGCGGCGCTGGTCTGCTGGGTCCTGTTGTGCTACGGCGGAGGGTTCGGCACCATGCCGAGCTTCATCGCCGATGTGACCGGCCCGCGGCTGATGCCCGGCGTCTATGGCGCGGTGCTCACGGCGTGGGCCGCCGCGGGAATCGTGGGCCCGCAGATCTTCGCCGCGCTGCAGGACCGCCTTCCCGCGGAGCGCGCGTCGACGTGGTCGTTCGTCGTTGCTGGAGGCTTTGCGCTGGTCGGCCTGGGGCTCTCGTTCCTGCTTTCCAACGACCCACTGGTGTCAGGAGCCGGGAAGGGTCGCTCCCGCTCCTGAAGGCACTGGGGCCGCTGAGCGGCTTCCGTCGCCGTCCGTGTTCCGTCGGACGCCGGGTCCGCGGAGCCTGCGGCGCCCAGGGGCCATCGAGTCAACTTCGGGCCGTTCGCGCGCGGGCGGAAGCCGGCGCACGGCCGTCTCATGAGGAGGCAGCATGCATGCAAGAGGCGTCCTCGTCCTTTCTCTTGCCTTTCTCCTTGCGTTCCCCCTGGCCGTTCCCCAGACCGCGTCCGCCCAGCAGGTTGACACAGCCGCACAGATCCTCGGCTCCGCCCATTCAGTGTGCGTGCGGGAGAAGCAATCCTTTTTCGAAGGCAAAGAAGCGCTGAAGGGTATTCACGTGCCCGCGAAGCTCATTGCGGGCCGATTGCTCAACGATGCGGGCGTGGTTGTGACTGACGCCGAGACAAAGGACACGGACCTGGCACTCGACATATCAGTCGTCGGCACGTCCCTGAGCGCGGACTACCAGCTCGACGGTACCCTGTTCACGGGCGCGCGTGTGGAAGGATCTCTTCTGTTCCGGAAAGGCGATGAGCGCT
>DASRZR010000053.1:0-2244 GCA_035686185.1 Spirochaetia bacterium
CGGCTCGGCGCGCCGTGAAGGAAGAGTGAAGCTGGCGCGTGAAAGTCTGGATTGCGGCGATCACGGGCAGGAGCCCCTTCCCGATCTCGCTGAGGGAATACGTTACGGACTGCCGGTCAAAGGTCGCCTCCCGCCTGTCCAGGATGCCCGCGGCCTCCAGGTGTTTCAGGCGCTTCGTCAGCGTCACCGAGTTGGTGTCACCGAGTGAGCGCTGCAGCTCCGTGAACCGGAGCTCACCGCCGCGCAGGACGTCAATGACCCGCAACGTGGTGTAGTCCCCGAGGAGCTTCAGCGTCTCTACCTGGCAGTGCTCCTCCGAAGGGAGGGGCGCCCGCCCGTCCTTCCTTCTCATCAACAGGAATATAGCATGAAATCACGAAAAAGTGTTGCCTAAAAAAATTAAGCACTATATTTTCGAAAGTAGTTATGGAGGAATCAATGAAAGCAGTCCAGATCTCCCAGTACGGAGACGCCAGCGTTCTCACCGTGACCGCGGATGCCCCGAAGCCCACCGTGGCGGAAGGGAAAGTGCTCGTGGAAGTCCACGCGGCCAGCGTAAATCCGGTAGACAGCATTATCCGGTCCGGTGCCTACGCCAAGATGATGCCGCTTGCCATGCCCGCCACGCTGGGCACGGACATGGCCGGCGTGGTGGCGGAGGTCGGCCCCGGGGTAACAGACCTGAAGAAGGGAGACAAGGTGTACGGGATGGCAAGTCTCCTGGCCGGCGCCACCGGCGCATTCGCGCAGTACGCCGTGGTCCCCGCCGGATTGCTGGCCCGGATTCCGAACGGCCTGGGGCTCACGGAGGCCGCCGCTCTGCCGCTCACCGCGGTGAGCGCGCTGGAGGTCATCGATGAGAAGATGAAGGTGGGCAAGGGGCACAAGGTCCTGGTCCATGGCGGGGCCGGCGGCATCGGCACCATGGCCATCCAACTGGCCAGGCACCGGGGGGCAACGGTTGCCACGACGGCGCTGGCAGAATCGACAGCATACGTGAAAGGCCTGGGCGCGGACGTGGTGATCGACTACCAGAAGGACGCGTTCGACAAGGTGCTGAGCGGCTACGACTTCGTGTTCGACACGGTGGCCGGGGAGACCTACAAGAGGTCCTTTGCCGTGTTGAAGCGCGGCGGGACGATTGTTTCCATGCTGGAGCAGCCCAACGCCGAGCTTGCGGCCCAGTACGGGGTCACGGCCGTGGCGCAGCTCACGCAGGTGAACACCGCGCGGCTGAACACGGTGACGGAGCTCGTCAACAAGGGCGTCATCAAGGTGCACGTGGAGCGCGCGTACCCGATGGAGCAGGTCAAGGACGCATTCCTGGCGCGGGAAAGCGGGAAGGTCCGCGGCAAGGTCGTGCTCACGTTCCGGTAGGCGGTTCCGCGATGACACAAGCGTTGGAAGCCTATACCGCCCCCGCTTCAGAGGAGACGATCCAGCGGGTGGCGGCCCGGCTCAGGGACCGGAACATCACGGCGGTCGTCGTCGACTCCGGTGACGATGCCCGCCGGCTGGTGATGGAAAAGGTGCCGGCGGGAGCCGAGGTGCACTCCGGCAAGTCACGAACGCTGCAGGACGCCGGGATCATGGACCTGATCATGGATCCCAACCGCTACGACGCCCTGCGGCCGCGCTACATGAAGATGGACCGGCAGACGCAGGCGCGGGAGATCCGAAAGCTGATTGCCGGCCCCGACTACATGCTGGGAAGCGTGGCGGCAGTCACGGAAGAGGGCGTCCTGGTAGCCGCCTCCGCCACGGCCAGCCAGCTCGGGCCGTACGCGTACACATCCGGAAAGGTGATACTCGTGGTGGGCAGCCAGAAGATCGTGCCGGACCTGGACACGGCCCTTCGGCGTATCCGCGAGTACATTCTCCCCTGGGAAGACGCTCAGGTCCGGCCGTTGGTTCCCACGGGATCGTTCGTGGGCAAGATCCTGATCATCGAACAGGAGTGGCTCAGCGGCCGGGTGGAAGTGATCCTGGTGCGAAAGCCCATCGGCGTGTAGGACGAGGCGCCGCCGGATTCCTCCAGGCGGCTCTGCACTTCTGCGCGGGTTTCGGGATGCGGGGTGTGTTCAACTTCGGTCCCCAGGCGGGGAAGACTGAAGACGTGGACCGGGAGGAGTTCCGGATCAGGGACCTGCGAAAGGCCCGGCTCATCGGGTTGTACTTGGCCCTCATCGGCATCGCGGTGGCAATTGCCAGAGTGGTGGTGCCGGTGTAGGACGGGAGGGGCGG
>DASRZR010000054.1:0-4901 GCA_035686185.1 Spirochaetia bacterium
CTCGTTCAGGCTGGCCCAGCCTCGCTCGATGAGGCTCGCGGTGCCGGCGGACATGAAAGCGGCCACGTACAGCACGAACCCGGTGGCCACGAGGATGGCGGCCTGGGTGAGAACCGGTGGGGGGTTGCCCGGCAGGGGATCCAGGTGCGGGAGGACCCCGGTGCACTCCAGGACCACGAAAGCGGAAATGCAGGCAAAGCTCATCGTGGCGGTCAGGAACGGCAGTCCCCGGTTGGTAGCCACCACGTAGTAGATCTGGAAGATCACGAACACGGGAACAAGGTAGGAGGCCTCCACGCCACCCAGGAAGTACATGATAGCGGCGTATCCGACGAGGACGAACAGCCGGTCGAGAATGGAGGCGATGGGCCGGCCGGACCTGATTGCCTCCCCCAGGAACAGGAGGAAGCCCAGGGCCATCACGGTGATGAACGCGACGGACACGCTGACACCGACCAGGCTGACCCAACGGATCAGGCCCAACGCGTACGAGCCGGCAGACAGGCCCCAGATGAGGAGCCCGGTGGCCAGCCGCAGTGTGATTCCTCGCCGGTAGCTGGCGTACGGAGGCTGGACCTTCACGGCCGGCCTTTCCGGGCAGAGATGTGCATCTTCACAGCCTCCACGATCTCCCGCATGCGAAACGGCTTGGTGACGTAGCCGGAGGCCCCGGCCTCCTCTGCCCGGGCAAAGTCCTCTTGCATGGCGTAGGCGCTCACCGCGATGACGGGAATCCCGGCCAGCGCGGGGTTCGCCTTGATCCTGCGAATGGCCTCCAATCCGTCCATTCCTCCAAGCCGGATGTCCATCAGAATCAGGTCCGGACGGTACCCCTCCAGCATGGAGAGCGCCTGTTCCCCGGAGGTCGCCACCGCCGCGCGGAAGCCGGCACGTGTGAGCACGCGGGACAGGAGCCTGAGGTTCGGCTCCTCGTCATCGACGATGAGGACCAGGTTTGTGTCGGGGCAGTTACCGGTCGGCGTTGCCCCGTTGCCCACTGTCATAGGTGTTGTCCGTTGGAGGTACCACCCAGCTTAGCGGTCACTGCCGGGCGGGTCAATCAGAAAGATAGCACGGGCGCGCGCCGGGAACAGGCGGGCGTCGCTATCCCCGCGCGGCCAGCAGCTCTTCCAGGTGCCGGCGGACGCCGGGCCATTCCTCCGAGGTGATGCGAAAGTACACGGAGTGACGGATCCTGCCTTCCGCGGTGATGACGTGGTTCGTGAAGATGCCCTCCGGCACCGCGCCGATGCGAAGCAGCGCGGCGCGGGACCGGGTGTTCAAGGAGTCCGTCTTGAACTCGACACGCAGGCACTCCAGCTCCTCGAAGGCATGGCGGAGCATCAGGTACTTGGCCTCCGTGTTCACCCGGGTCCGCTGCCACGCAAGCCCGATCCACGTCCCGCCAATCTCCACGCGCCGGTGGGGGGCCTCGATGCTGAGGAAACGAGTGGTGCCCGCGATCGTGGGCCGGGACCCTTCCGCAGCCTTCACCACCGTGACGAACGGGATGGCGGTCCGCGCCTCTCGCGCGGCCAGGGCGGCGCGCACGAACTCCGCCATCTGCTCCGCGGTGGAGATCGGATGCGGCAGGAACCTCGTCACCGCGGGGTCAAGCCCGATGCGGCACAGAGCCTCCACGTGGGACTCCCGCATCGGCGAGAGGAGCACGGTCTCTCCCTCCAGCGTGGGCTCGAACTCCTCAGGGCGAGGCCGCGGGCCGCGGTGCGTGAAGCGAACGGGCTGGCCGTCCGGGTCCACGGACGGCCAGCCGTGGTCGGCGTCTGTCGGGCTTGCCGGAAGGTTCATCGTTCCGGAAGATATCGGCCGGATTGGCAGCATGCAACACCTGACGGCCCTCATACAGCGGCTCACGGAGGACCTGGAGGAGTCGGGCACCTGGAGCCTGACGCCGGAGGAGACCGCGCGCCTGCTCGACGTGGACCCCGTCACGTTCTGGAGGACCATGCACGGCGCCCGGGACCGCATCGGCTACGCGGACGCCATTGACGGCTGGACCCAGGACACCATTGGGGACCTGGTAACCGTGCTGGAGGGCCTGTGTGGCAACGGCGTGGAGGAGGCACTGGCACGCGCCGGCCTTTTCCTGCCGTGGGCGGCCGGCGTGGGGCTCATCGAGGAGCTCCTGTTCCGCGGCCGGCGGTTCGCCGCCGCCCATGAGATCCAGCGGGAGGAGCTGGAGTCCATGCTCCGCCACACCGGCAGCGTCCGCAAGGCCATGGGCATTTACATGGACGCGCACGTGGACGTGGATTCTCTGATCGATGAGTGCGCGGAGTCCTTCCGGGTCCTCAACGACCTTCCGGCGGTGAGCGCCGTCACGGCGGCGGCGTGGCTGCGGCGCATGTTCACGCTCCACGTCCTGGACCGCCAGGCGCTGATGGCCGGCCTTCAGGAAAGGCTGAGGCTGGCCGCGGCCCAGATGGGCTTCATGGATCCGGAGGAGCGCGCGAGACAGCCGGGGTCAGACGGTCCTTCCCGCACCCGGGAGCCGCCGCGACGGACCTGGGCGCGCAGGGTCATGGGGTTCTCGGAGAGCGCGCTCACCCCGGAGGCGCTTCGGGCCCGCTACCGGGAGCTCATGATGCGGCATCATCCGGATGCGGACCCGGCCGGGCTGGAGAAATGCAAGGACGTGAACGTTGCCTACTCCCTGCTGATGGCGGAGACAGCCGCCCGGTAGACCTCCCGAGATTGCCGCCAGAGGCCGGGCCGGTGTACGCTCAATCCATGAAGCGAACCTGGCTCCTCCTGGCGCTCCTGGCATCGGCCGTGCCCGTCATGGCGTTCTCCCTGAAGGCACCGGATGTGCTGCCCAAGCCCACCGCCACGCTGACCCGGTTCGAGGTCTCCGCCATCACGCTGCGGGACGTCACGTTCCTTTTCGAGCTCACCGTGGACAACCCCTACCCCGTGCCGCTTTCGTTCAGCGGAATGGACCTCACGTTCAGTGTGGAAGGGGCGAAGGTGTTCACCGCCGCGTCCCAGGGCGGCTTCAAGGTTCCCGCCAAGGGCAAGAGGGCCAACACGTTCACCGTAACGCTCGCCTATGACGGCATCATCAAGGTGGTCAAGGACTACCTCACGAAGGACCTGCTGGACACGGTCATCGACGGGACGCTGGTCATCCCGCTTCCCAAGATCTCCCATCTGCCGCCCACGGTCACGTTCTCCTACTCGCTGCATCAGAAGATCCCCGCCATCAAGCCCCGGCTCTCCGTGGTGGATTTCCGCGTGGTGCCCCCCACCCAGGAACAGGTCCGGGACGCGCTGGTGAAGCAGGGAAGCCGGGAAGACCCGGGGAAGGCTCTCGGGGCGATCAGGAACGTGCTGCAGGGAAAGAAGCCGGAGCCGCAGGTCATCGACCCGTCACAGCTCGACGTGCCGGTCTCCGTCAGCTTCACTATCGAGCTGGCCAACGAGGCGCAGGCGCACATCTCGTTTCCCAAGCTCGGCTACGAGCTGTACGTCAACGGGGACAAGCTGGTGGTGGGGGAAAGCACGGCCGTCTCCACACAGGGCAACCGGTCCCTCACCACCGTGGTGAATACGTTCAGCTCCCGGAGCCTTTCCGCGAACATCCGCAAGCTCTTCACCGACCGAGGCGGCTCTTTCACGCTCAGCGGGAGCGCGTCGGTGAAGCTGCCGGACGAGGTGAGCAAGGCGCCTCTGCCGCTGACGTTCCAGGAAGGGGGCAGCTTCGCGATGAAGTAGGGCGGGCCGGGCGATCGGGGCCCGGCGGCGACCCGAGACACCGGGCCCGGCGCCAACGGCCGCCGGCGCTGGTCTTCCTCCGGCGAGCATGCTATCCTGCCGGCATGTTGGTCCCACGGGCGTTGCGCTCGACCCTCGCCGGACCCCTGCTGTTAGCACCGCCCCCCGCCATCACAATCCGGGCGGGGATGGAAACCTGCTGTGACCGGAGTGCGCGATGAACTACCGACTACTTGGCCGAACGGGAATGAAGGTATCCGAGGTGAGCTTTGGCGCCTGGGCCATCGGGTCCGCGTGGGGCCCCGTGGATGACAAGGTATCCCTGGCCGCGCTGCACAAGGCCGTTGACCTCGGCGTGAACTTCATCGACACGGCGGACGTCTACGGCGACGGCCGCAGTGAGAAGCTGATCGGCCGGCTCCTGCGGGACCGGTCGGAGACGATCTACGTGGCCACCAAGGCCGGGCGCAAGCTCAACCCGCACGTGGCGGAGAAGTACACGCCGCAGGCCATCAGAAAGTTCGTGGAGGACAGCCTGAAGAACCTCCGCGTGGAGGCGCTGGACCTGCTGCAGCTCCACTGCCCGCCCACGGCCGTGTTCTACACGCCGGAGATGTTCGAAGCGCTGGACGTCATGGTGAAAGCGGGCAAGCTCAAGAACTACGGCGTAAGCGTGGAGAAGGTGGAAGAGGCGCTGAAGGCCATCGAGTACCCCGGGGTGCGGACGGTGCAGATCATTTTCAACATGTTCCGCCAGCGCCCGGCCGAGCTTTTCTTCCGGGAGGCCAAGTCCCGGTGGATCGGCATCCTGGCACGGGTGCCGCTCGCCAGCGGCCTTCTCACCGGCAAGATGACGCGCACCACCCGGTTCCGTACCGACGATCACCGGCAGTTCAACCGAAAGGGCCAGTCCTTTGACCGGGGGGAGACGTTTGCCGGCGTGGACTACGCCTCGGGTCTGGAGGCGGTGGAAGAGCTGAAGAAGATCCTGCCCAAGGGCATGACGATGACCCAGTTCGCGCTGAAGTGGATCCTGATGCATGACGCGGTCTCCTGCGTCATCCCCGGTGGCAAGACCCCGGAGCAGGTGCAGGACAACTGCGGCGCAGCAGGCGTCCCCCGGCTCTCCCGTGGGACGATGCACCAGGTTCGGGAGATCTACGACC
>DASRZR010000055.1:0-7058 GCA_035686185.1 Spirochaetia bacterium
ATCCACATCCACGTGCCGGAAGGCGCCATCCCGAAGGACGGCCCCTCGGCGGGGATCACGATCGCCGCTGCCCTGCTCTCCGCCGTGGCCGGTATTGCCGTGGCGCCCGGCTTTGCGATGACCGGCGAGATCACGCTGACCGGCCGGCTCCTGCCCATCGGCGGCGTGAAGGAGAAAGTGCTCGCCGCGCATCGCTACAAGATGACGAACATCCTGCTGCCGCAGCGCAACGAGAAAGACCTGGAGGAGATCCCGGCGGAAGTCAGCAGCCAGCTGCGGTATCACTTTGCCGACTCGGTGCTGGATGCCCTTGCCCTGCTGTTCCCCGCGCGATCCTTCGACCGGGTGGGCGAACGGGGCGCTCCCGTGGACCCGGGTGCCGGCGGCGTGGTGGACATCCTTCGGCGGGACGCACCGGATGCCCCTCCCGCCGATGCTCCCATGGACCAGCCGTCCCTGTAGGAGGTTCTCATGGAGTTCGCCCGGCGGATGTCCACGGTCCATCGATCGTTCATCCGCGAGATCCTGAAGGCCGCCGTGGATCCCCAGATCATCTCTTTCGCGGGCGGGCTCCCCAATCCACGGTTCTTCCCCGTTCGGGAGCTGGAAGAGGCCACCCGGAAAGTGCTCGCGGAGGAGGGGGCCGCGGCGCTGCAGTACGCCACCACGGAGGGATTTCCCCCGCTGCGGGAGAAGATCGCCGAGCGCTACGCGGCGCGCGGCAGCCGGGTGCGTCCCGAGGACGTGCTCGTCCTCAACGGATCCCAGCAGGGCCTCGATCTCATCGCCAAGGTCTTCCTGGACCCGGGTGACCCGGTGCTCGTGGAAAGCCCCTCGTACCTGGCGGCCCTCCAATCCTTCGGCTTCTTCGAGCCGGAGTTCGTTCCGGTCCCCCTGGATTCCTGCGGCGCGTGCGTGCGGGAGCTGCAGACCGCGCTGGGCCGCGCCGGTACGCACGGGCAGGCCCCGAAGTTCTTCTACGCCATTCCCAACTTCCAGAACCCCAGCGGGATCAGCTACTCCCGGGAGCGTCGGCGGGAAACCGCCCGGCTCATTGCCGCCTCCTCCACGGTGCTCGTGGAGGACGATCCCTACGGCGAGATACGGTTCCTCGGCACCGACCTGCCGGCGCTCCGCACGTTCCTTGCCGATGCCGGGGCGGCGGATCGCGCCGTGCTGCTCGGCACGTTTTCCAAGATCGTCTCTCCCGGCATGCGGCTGGGCTGGATCGTGGCGGCCCCCGAGATCATGGAGCGGATCGTCGTGGCCAAGCAGGCCGCGGATCTCCACTCCAACGAGCTCACGCAACGGATCGTCTACCGCTTCCTGTGTGACTATGACGTGACCGCCCACATCCAGCGCATCCGCGAGGCATACCGCCGGCAGCGGGACCTGATGGTCCAGGCGGCCTCTTCGCTGTTCCCGTCCGAGGTGACGTGCACGCAGCCGGAGGGCGGGATGTTCCTCTGGGTCACGCTGCCCCCCGGCAGGTCGGCCATGACGTTCTTCGAAAAAGCGCTGGCCGAGAAGGTGACGTTCGTGCCGGGCGCGGCGTTCTTCTGCCCCGGCGGGACCGGGGACGAGCGGGACCGGACCCTGAGGCTGAACTTCTCCAACTGCGACGAGCGCGGCATCGAGGAGGGAATGAAGCGCCTGGGGCGCGTGTACGCCGCGATGTAGCCACCCCCGCGCACTTGCAAGAACCGTCGCCCCGCCGTAGGATCACGGCACCGGAGGCCGGCGCCTGAGGCTCAGAAGCATTCGATCCAAGCTGCTGTTCTCCTTCGTTGCCGTGATCATGCTCCCGCTGCTCACGCTGGGGGTGCTGGGCCCCTTCATTTCCGCCCGCACACTGGAGAACGAGGCCACCGGCCACACGTGGCAGCTCATCCGCCAGGTCACCCGCAACATCGAGTTCTACGTGCGGGAGATGGAGGGCATCATCTCCATCGTGGACGCCGACCCGGACGTGCAGGCGTTTCTCCGGGCGGACCGAGAGACCTCGGGCCCGGATTACGGGCGCTCCTCCGCGCTGCACCTTCTGAAGTCCATTTCCGATGCGCACCCCGAGATCGCCGGGATCCTCGTTGTGAGCGCAGATTCCCGGCCGCTCAGCAATGACATCCAGCCGATCACGAGGGACCCGCTGTCGGAAGAAAGCTGGTACCGCCAGGCGGTGGCCAACCCCGGCACCGTGCAGCTGCTCCCGAGACCTATCGGGCGCAACCTCCGCAGCCTTCATGAATACAGCGGGGACGAGGTGGTGTCCATCGTGAAGGCCGTGGTGGAGCCCGGCAGCCCGGCGGTCCGCGGCGTGGTGCTCATCGACCTGCGCCTCCAGGTCATGCAGGCCGTTTTCGCCGACCTCACGGTGGGCCTTGGCGGATTTCTCTACATCGTGGCCCCTGGCGGGGCCATCGTGTACACGCCGGTGAACCCGGTGGTCTACCGGGTGCGGGACGCCTGGCTGGACTCGCCGCGCGCGATCAGCGTCCGGCGCATCCGGGGAGAGGACTACCAGATCGTGTCCCAGTTGTCCGATTACACGCAGTGGAAGACCGTAGGCGTGTTCCCGCTCGCGGCGATCATGAAGCAGGTAAGCTCCATCCGCACCTACTCCCTCATCATTGCCGGCATCACGGTGCTCGTCGCGCTGCTGGTGGCGCTGTTTTTCACCAGCGGCATCGCGCGGCCGGTCATCGAGCTGCGCTCCCTCATGAAGGAGGTGGAGGAGGGCAACCTGGCCGTTCGGTTCGAGGGGCGGCAGGAGGGCGAGATCGGCTACCTGGGGAAGAGCTTCAACACCATGATCGAGGAGATCCAGAAGCTCATCGCTCTCGTCTACCACGAGCAGCAGAGCAAGCGGGAGGCGGAGCTGAAGATACTCCAGGAGCAGATCAAGCCGCACTTCCTTTACAACACGCTGGACACCATCCAGTGGATGGCGCAGGAGCACGGCGCCACGGACATCGTGACGATGGTGGGCGCTCTCACGAGCCTGTTCCGCATTGGCCTGTCCCGTGGCAAGGAGATGATCCGGCTCCCGGACGAGATGGAGCACGTGCGCAGCTACCTCATCATCCAGAAGGCGCGCTACGAGGACAAGTTCGACTTCTTCGTTCACATGGACGAGGACGTGTTGTCGTGCATGGTGTTGAAGCTGACGCTCCAGCCGCTCGTGGAGAACGCCATCTACCACGGCGTGAAGGAGCGCCGGGGCCACGGGTCCATCACGGTGGAGGCGGCCTCCCGGGACGGTATGCTCGTGCTGCGCGTGAGCGACGACGGGGTGGGAATGAGCCCGGAGAAGCTGGAGGAGGTCCGGGCGCTCCTGCGGGCGGCGCATCCTCACCCGCAGGACCTGTCGGGCTACGGGATCCACAACGTGCACGAGCGGATTCAGCTCTCCTTCGGCTCCCGCTTCGGCCTGCGGTTCGAAAGCTCCCCGGGGGGAGGCACCACGGTGGAGGTCCTCCATCCGTTCGTTGCCGGTGAATCCTACCCGGCGGCCAGCCGACCGGCGGCTGAGCCGCTGCCAAGGGAGTGACGCATGTGGAAAGTCCTCATTGCCGACGATGAGCCGAAGATCCGTCGGGGACTGCGCACGACGATCGAGCGCCTGCGGCCGGACATGAAGGTGGTGGCGGAGGCCGAGGACGGAGAGATGGCCCTGGAATCCGCCCGCCGGGAGCGGCCGGACATTCTCATGATCGACGTCCGCATGCCGTTTCTCAGCGGGCTGCAGCTCATCGAGAAGCTGGGGGACGTGCTCACCGACAGCGTCATCATCGTGGTGTCCGGCCATGACGAGTTCGAGTACGCCCAGCGGGCCCTCCAGCTCAAGGTCTTCGACTACGTGCTGAAGCCGGTGCCGCCGGAGGCCCTGTCCGCTGTCCTCTCCCGCGCGGAAGATACGCTCCTTGCCACACGCCGGCAGAAGCAATACCTCGCGTGGGCGCACGACCAGCTGGAGCGCAACCTTCCGCTCCTGCGGGAGCAGTTCCTGCGCGACTGGGTGCACGGGCGGTTGTCTCCGGAGGAAATCGCGGAACAGGAGCAGTTCCTGGGAGTCCAGACCGTGCACCCCGCGGCCATGGCGCTCGTGCACGCGGTGGAGCACGCCGTGCCGGCGGCCCCCTCCTCGGAGCGGGAGCGAAGGCTCGCGCTGTATGCCGTCCGGTCCGTGGTGGAGGAAGTGCTGGCTCCGTTCGGGCCGTTGCGCGTGTTCAGTGACGACGTGAACACCATCGTGATCCTCGCGGCCCGGGCCGGGGGGAAGGAGTGGGTGGAGGCGGTCGCGCAGATCGAGCCGCGCGTGGTGCCCTCCCTGTGCCAGGCGGTCATCGTGGCGGAGACGACGATCGCGGAAGCGCCTATGGCCGTGCCGGAGGCATACGAGGCGCTCAGCACCGAGGCCGCTTCCCGCGGCAGCCACCGGTCATTCGTCGCGCAGGCGCAGCGCTACATCGACTCTCACTACGGAGAGCCGACGCTGTCCCTGGAGCAGGTGGCCTTGTCGTCGCACATCAGCCCCGGATACCTGAGCCGCCTGCTGAAACTGGAGACGGGGTTCTCCTTCGTCGACTACCTGACGCGCGTCCGCATCAACAAGGCGATGCAGATGATGAGCGACCCGGCGATGAAGATCTACGAGGTCGCGGAAGCCGTGGGCTACCAGAGCCAGCACTACTTCAGCCGCGCGTTCAAGCGCGTGTTCGGCAGGCCGCCCGTGGAGTTCCGCCGGGGGGGCACATGAGAGTCGTCACGCGCGCCGCCGTGATCCTGCTGGCCGCGGCGGCCCTGTCCACCTGCCACGCCTCCAGCGGGCCCTCGGCCTACCAGTACGTCATCGGGGTGTCCCTCGCGAACCTCACCGAGCACTGGCGCATCAACATGCGGGACGAGATCATGGCGGAGGCGCAGCGATACCCGGACCTGCGGATCGTGTTCGCGGACGCGGCCGACTCGACGGCCCGGCAGATCGAGGACGTGCACAACCTGCTGGACTCCGGCATTGACCTGCTGATCATCTCCCCGAACGAGTCCGAGGCGCTGTCTCCGGCCATCGCGGCGGCCTACCGGAAGGTCCCCGTGATCCTCCTGGATCGGTCGGTCGTCGGGTTCGATTACACGCTGTTCATCGGCCCGGACAATCGGCTCGTGGGCAAGCAGGCCGGGCAGTACGTCGCGGATGTCCTGGGAAAGCAGGGCGGCAAGGTGGTGGAGATCCTCGGCCGCTCGGGCTCGCCGCCCGTCCTGGACCGCAGCATCGGCTTCCAGGAAGCCATCGCCCCCCACCCGTCCATCCGCATCGTCGGCACGCTCGTGGCGGACTGGCTGCGGGACAACGCGGAGGACAAGCTGTCCGCCTGGCTCAAGAAGAACGGGCAGGTGGACGTGGTCTTTGCCCAGAACGACGCGATGGCCGACGGCGCCCACCGCGCCGCGGAGAAGCTCGGCATCCGCGGGATGAGAGTCGTGGGGATCGACGGGCTGCCCGGCCCGGACGGCGGGATCCAGCTGGTGAAGGATGGCGCGCTGTCGGCGACGTTCATCTGTCCCACGGGGGGCAAAGAAGCGATCATCTATGCCATCGACATCCTCCACCGGGAGGAAGGCATCCCCAAGAAGATGATCCTGCGCACGTCACTGGTCACCGAGCAGACGATAGAGAGCGGCGTGCTGGATGCCCCCCCGCGGCCGCGCCTGCCGCCGGACCACCGCATCGTGCTGGGCTTCGCGCAGACCGGCGCGGAGAGC
Source organism: Spirochaetia bacterium (assembly GCA_035686185.1). GTDB lineage: Bacteria > Spirochaetota > Spirochaetia > SZUA-6 > Fen-1364 > Fen-1364. Next base: position 5,761 of record DASRZR010000055.1, read on the forward strand.
AACTGGCGGATCGCGAACACCGAGTCCATCAAGGCCGCGGCCCGACAGGCCGGGATCGACCTGCTGTTCGTCGACTCCGAAGGGCAGCCCGCCAAGCAGATCGCGGCCGTGCGGTCGTTCATCGCCCGGAAAGTGGATGTCATCGCCTTCTCCCCCATCGTGGAGTCGGGGTGGGAGCCCGTCCTGCGCGAGGCCAAGGCCGCCGGGATCCCCGTGTTCCTCTCGGACCGTACGGTGGACGTGAAGGATGAGACGCTGTACACGAGCTTCATGGGCTCCGATTTCACGGAGGAAGGCCGGAGGGCCGCCCGGTGGCTCATCTCCTATCTGAACACGGACCGGCCGGTGAACATCGTGGAGCTGCTCGGCACCATAGGGTCCGCCCCGGAGCTGGACCGAACCTCGGGGTTCAAGGAAATCCTGAAGGACCATCCCAACTACCGCATCATTGTCTCCGAGAGCGCGGATTTCGTTCGCAGCAAGGGCCGTGAGGTCATGCAGCAGGTCCTTCGCGACCTTGCGGCAAAGGGCGAAAAGATCGATGTCCTGTTTGCGCACAACGACGACATGGCAATCGGCGCGATCCAGGCCATGGAGTCTGCCGGAATCCGGCCGGGAAGGGACGTGGCGATCGTCTCCGTGGACGGGATCCGCGATGCGTTCAGCGCCATGATCGCGGGAAAGCTGAACTGCTCCGTGGAATGCAACCCGCTGCTGGGTCCGCAGCTTATGAAGGCGATCAAGGACTACATCTCCGGCAAGGAGTTGCCGGTGCGGATCATCACCTCGGAGCAGATCTTCCCGGCTGCGGTCGCCCGGGCCGTGCTCCCGACTCGAAAGTATTGATCCGCACGCCGCCCGAACGCCCGTCGCCTCACCTTCCAACTGCTGCATAAAAGTGCACAAAATAACTGATTCGTCTAAATACCGCTTTTCCGCCCCCGTGATAAAAAGGGGACCGGACTTGCGGCGACTTCAAGAACGGGAGGGCCAAGGTTCATGAGACAATTCCTTCGGAGTATCACCATTCTCGCCGTCCTGGTCGTGGCAGCCGGGATGGGGTTTGCGCAAGCCGGCACGCTCAAGTGCGTCGGCTTGTACTCGGAGACCAGTGATGGCCAGGTGAGCTACCGCGTTGGCGGCGGCGCCTGGATCGTCATGAAGGTCGGGGACACGATCCCCGCCGCGGCCGAGATTCGCGTCAACGTGAGCCGGGACTGGGTGGAGTTGACGCCGTCCAACAACCCGAACGCCGTCTACGAGATAGACGGCCCCGATTCGGGGGAGCTCGTCAAGAA
>DASRZR010000056.1:0-12924 GCA_035686185.1 Spirochaetia bacterium
CGGTTCCTGCAGCGGCAGGACCTTTCCCCGAACCGGCTGTACGGAGTGCGCCAGGTGCACTCCCGTGTCGTGGAGATCGTGGACGGCCAGGAGCCCGAGGAGCTGCGGGCGCGGGACGCGGACGGGCTTCTCACGACGCGCGCGCCGGCCGTGTTGTCGGTCACTGTTGCCGACTGCCTGCCGATCTACCTGGCAGACAGGACCTCCGGGGCATTTGGCATCGTGCATTCCGGCTGGCGGGGAACCGGGATCGTGTCCGAGGCGCTGTCCCTCCTGGCGTCCCGTTTTGGATGCCGGCCCCGTGACGTGCAGGCCCTCATAGGGCCGGGCATCGGTCCGTGCTGCTATTCGGTCCCGCCGGACCGGGCCGAGCTGTTCTCATCGAAGTTCGGCGCGGACACGGTGATCCGGCGGGATGGCGTTCCCCACCTGGACCTGCGGGCCGCCAACGTGGCACTTCTCACGCAGGCGGGCGTGGAGGAGATATCCGTGGTCACGGACTGCACGAGCTGCACGCCGTTCCTGGGGTCGTTCCGCCGGCAGGGGCCTTCCGCGTACACGCTGATGCTGGCGTGGATCGGCCGCCGGCCGCCCGCTCCCGCCGGGAGCGCTCCATGACGTGGCAGCAGGAGATCTCGGTCCAGACCTCCGGCCATCGGGACATCCACGACATCACCTCCGAGGTCGTTCGCCTCGTGACCGAAAGCGGAATCACCACCGGTCTCGTTCACGTGTCCGTGGTGGGAAGCACCGCCGCCGTGGGAGGCATCGAGCTGGAGCCGGGCCTTGGGCGCGACCTTCCGGAAGCCCTGGATCGGCTTCTGCCGCCGAGCCGGACCTACGGACACGAGCTGGCGTGGCATGACGGCAACGGCCACTCTCACCTGCAGGCCACGCTGCTCGGCCAGTCCCTGAGCGTGGCGGTATGCGACGGCCGGCCGGCCCTGGGGACATGGCAGCAGCTGTTCCTCCTGGAGTGCGACGTGAAGCCGCGACGCCGGACGGTGATCGTTACGGTGATGGGAGAGCCGGGATCCCGATGATGGCGGCCAACTCCCGCAGGCTCCCGATCGTGTAGTCAGGGACGGCCGCCATCGGCACGGTCGGCCCGCTGGCGGCGCGGCCGTTGGTGAGAAGGGCAGTCGCGGCCCCCGCGGCGGCGCCGGCGGCGATGTCGAACACGAAGTCACCCACCACGAGCATCCGTGCCGGCTCCACGGCCAGCGCCTGCGCGGCGCTCAGCACGCCATCCGGGTGCGGCTTGGGCCGGCCGCCGCTCTCCCGGGTCACGATCACCCCGAAGTCGTCTTCCCGGGTGGAGTGGAAGTTCGCAAGGGATGCCAGCACGGAAGAGCGCGTGTTGCGCGTCAGGATACCCACTGCCAGTCCGGCGCGGCGCAGAGCGGCCACGGTCTCCTCCGCCGCATCATTCGGGACGGAGGCGCGGGCGGCGGCCAGCTCGAACTCCGCCAGGATCCGGTGCTTGCGGTCCCGCTCTTCCGCCGTGGGAAGCGCGGCAATGTGCTCCAGGATCAGCGTCCCGGGGGGACACTCCAGGGCCTTGCGAAGCGCCGGGAAGTCAAGCGCGTCGGGGTGCGTGAGGGTACCGTCGAAGTCGAAGAGAACGGCGCGGAATCGCGGCATGGACGGCCGGGAGTGTAGCCGGTTGCGGCAGGGGCGGGAAGCGGTTGCGCGGCGCCCCCGGGGAGATATACTGGGGTCCGACGGCACAGAAGGAGGCACGCGGTATGAGCAGAAGGATCGTGGGTATCTCCCTGGCGTTGACACTGGTGTGTGCCAGCGCGGTGTTCGCGTTCGACCCGGACGAGCTGAACAAGATCACGTTCGAGAACAGCACCGGCACGAAAATCGAGATGCTCTTCCTTTCACCGGGGGACAGCCAGTACTGGGGGCCCGAGATCATCGGCGCGGACTACTTCCTCAAGGACGGCGGGAGCATCGGCTTCTACGTGCACTACCCGGACAAGTCGTTCAAGTTCGACATCATGGCCACGGACGACAAGGGCAACAAGTTCGAGGTGCGGGACTTTGTCCTGACGGACGGCCGCGAAGCCACGGTCAAGCTCACGAAGAAGAACCTGAACCAGCAGGCGCCCGACTTCACGCTGGCCACGGTCCACATCGAGAACAATACCGGCCACGAGCTGCAGTACCTGTTCGTCTCGCCGAATGATTCCGATGCGTGGGGCGTGGACCTGCTGGACGAGAACACCACGGTGGCGGACGGGGACCAGCACAGCTTCGTGCTGCCCGTGGGCAAGGACAAGACGAAGTACAACCTGATGGCGGTGGATGAGAACAACGACACGTACAAGTTCAACATGACGATCGACCCGAGGACCAAGAAGGAGTTTACCTGGTCCGTCGACCCCAGCGACAAGGACACCGGAAGCTGATCGCCAGGTCGGGGCCCCGTCCGGGGCCCCGACGGTGGGCCTAATACGGGATCGTCTCCCAGTTTCCCGAGGCGAGTGACTTCCGGGCGGCGGCCATGAGCAGCTGCACCTCCACGCCGCGCTCCAGGGACGGGTCGGGCGTGGAACCTTCCGCCACGGCCTTCAGGAAGCTGTACTGGGAGTGCACGTGGCCGCGCAGCCACCCGGAGGTCGCCTTGGCCGTGGGAAAGCCGGCCGGCGCGGGGTAGCGCGTCAGGCACGGGATACGCTTCCACCCGCGCAGGCCGCCCAGCGGCTGCTCGGGATCGGAGCGGCTGTAGACCTCCAGGAAGTCCGGCTGTGACAGGTCGAAACGGATCGCGCCCCGCATCCCGTGAAGCTCCAGGCGCAAGTCGTCCTCCGCGCCGGTGGCGATCTTGGATGCCTCGATGGTCCCCAGCGTACCGCCGGCCAGCCGGGCGGTGATGAGGAGCTGGTCCTCCGCGTCCACGGGCGCCATGCCGCCGCGCCCGTCCGGCCGCTCCGGGTGAAGGATCCGTGACTCGGCCCGCACCGCCTCGATGGGTCCCACCAGCCAGTCCACGAGATCCAGCGCGTGAGGGCCGAGGTCGAGCAGGACGCCCCCTCCCGCCGCGGCCCGCAGCTTCCACTTCAGGGGCGTGGCGGGGTCCACGCTTCCCGCGTGCAGGTACGTGCACCGGAACCCGATGGGGTCCCCCAGGAAGTCCTCGTCCACGAGCTGGCGCGCGCGCTGCATGGCGGAATAGAAGCGGATGTGCAGCGCCATCTGGCCGATGCCGCTCCACTGGCCCATGGCGCGGCGCACGACGCCCGTGGCTTCTTCCGCGGTGACCGTGAGCGGCTTGTCGCAGTAGATGTGCTTGCCGGCCTGCAGCGCGGCGGCGAGCTGCTCGGCGTGAAGCGGGTTCGGCGAGCACACGTCGATGACCTGGATGTCCGGGCGGTCCAGGAGCCGGCGCCAGTCGTCCGTGCCTTCCTGGAAGCCGCCGTGCCCCCGCGCGGCCTCCGCGCTGGCCGCGGAGGAGGTGGCCACCGCCACCAGGCGCGTGCGCACGGGGGGCGGGTCGTAGTAGAACGGGATGCTCGCGTAGCCGTACGCGTGCACCTTCCCCATGAATCCATAGCCGATGATGCCGACGCCGATCTCCGGCGCGTCCGTGCTTCCCATGTCAGACCCCCTCCAGGAACTCAACGATTTCCGCTATCCGTACCGGTTTTGCAATGAACCCGTCGAAGCCCTCCGCCAGGAAGCGCTCCGCGTCACCCTTCATCGCGAATGCGGTAAGCGCGACGAACGGCCCCCGCACGCCCTGTTCCCTCAGCTTGCGCATCGCCTCCACCCCGTTCATCCCGGGGAGCTGGATGTCCATGAAGATCAGGTCACACGGCGCGCGCCCGGCGATGTCGAGCGCCTCCTCGCCGCTGGCGGCAGCGAGGACGGTGCAGCCGAACGCGCCCAGGATGCGCTCCATCAGCGCCCGGTTGGCCGGGCTGTCGTCCACCACGAGCGCCGTCCTGCCGGCCAGGTCCGGCACTTCTTCCGCGGCCGCCCGCGCGGGGGCCGCGTCCCGCGGGGCGGGCGCCGGGGCGGGGTGCAGGCCGGGAATGCGCACCGTGAAGCTGCTTCCCGTGTCCACCACGCTTTCCACGGACACGGTCCCCTCGTGCAGCTCCACCAGGCGCTTCACGATGGCAAGCCCCAGGCCGGTGCCTTCCCCGTGGCGGGACCGCGACTGGGTGTACGGCTCGAACAGGCGGGGGAGGTCCGCCGCGGGGATCCCGATGCCCTCGTCCCATACGCGCAGCACGAGCGTGCCGGCCTCCCCGCGGGCATCCACGCCAATGCGTTTCTCCGCCGGGGTGAACTTGATGGCGTTCGACAGCAGGTTGTACAGCACCTGCTTGATCCGCACCTCGTCGGCGTCCAGGATGCCCAGGTGGTCCGGCACGGACATCACGAGGCGCAGGTGCTTCTTCGCCGCGAGCGTCCGTACCGTGGTGAGCACGCGCCGGATCAGCAGGCCGGGGTCGATGCCGGACTTCTCCAGCTCCACCTTGCCGGCTTCCACCTTGGACAGGTCCAGCACGTCGTTGACCATTTCCAGCAGGTGCTCGCCTCCCTCCCGGATCCAGCGCAGGTATTCCCGCTGCTTGTCCGACAGGCTGTCGGAGCCCTGCAGCTCCATGAGCTGGCTGAATCCGAGGATGGAGTTCAGCGGCGTGCGCAGCTCGTGGCTCATGTCCGCGAGAAAGCGGCTCTTCGCGCGGCTGGCTGCCTCGGCGGCCGCGGTGGCCTGGCGCAGCAGCGCCTCCATGCCCTTGCGGTCCGTGATGTCTTCCTTGATGGCGAGGTAGTGGGCAATGGAGCCGTCGGCGGCGTGCACCGCGGAGATGGATGCCAGCTCCCAGTACAGCTCGCCGTTTTTCTTGCGGTTGCACAGCTCCCCGCGCCACTCGCGCCCGGCCCGGATGGTTTGCCACAGCTCCGCGTACACCTCCGGCCCCTGCGCCCCCGACTTCAGGAGCCGCGGGTTCTTCCCGGTGACCTCTTCCCGGGAGTAGCCGGTGAGACGGCTGAACTTCCCGTTCACGTACTCGATGCTTCCCTGCGGGTCGGTGATGAGAACGGAGGCCGGGCTTTCTTCCACGATCGTGACGAAGATCCGTGGGTCGAGGCCCGGGTGCCCCCGCGATTCCTGGTCCACGCCCGCCTACCCGATGTCCACCGGACCGCGGAGCGCCGGGAGGAGGAGCTTCACGCAGCCCTGGACGTCCCCGAAATCCACGACCTCTGACGGGGAGTGCACGTAACGGGCCGGGATGGAAAGGCACCCGGCGGGAACCCCGGACCGGGACACCTGGATGGCGCTTGCGTCCGTGGTTCCCCGCAGCAGCACCTCCCGCTGGCAGGGAATCCCGGCGGCCTGCGCGGTGGCAAGCAGCCAGTCCTTCACGCCCGCGTGGGCGAGCATTCCGCCGTCCTTGATCTTCACCGCCGGTCCGGCGCCGAGGCTCACCGCCATGGGCGCCGCTTCCGGCGTGTCCCCCGTGAACGTCACGTCCACCGCCAGGGCGATCTCGGGCTCCACGCCGTAGCCGGACGTGCCGGCGCCGCGAAGGCCGATCTCCTCCTGGACGGTGAACACGAACCACAGGTCGTGCGGCGAGGAGTCCAGCTCCTTCATCGCCTGCAGGAGCACCGCGCATCCGATCCGGTCGTCCATGGCCTTTGCGGTGATGCGGGAACCGATCTCCTCGCAGGAGCGATGGAAGCTGGCCACGTCTCCCACCTTCACGGGGCAGTCCGCCGGGCTGGTGGCCCCGACGTCGATGAAGAACCTGTCCAGGGAAGGAACGCGCGAGGAGTCTTCCAGCCGCTCCAGGCCGATGACCCCGAGGAAGCCGGACTCGAACTGCACCCGCCCGCCGGTCAAGGGCAGCGGCATGACGCCTCCCACGCTCCCGAACCGCAGGAACCCCTTCTGGTCCACGTGCGTGACCACGATCCCGATCTCGTCCATGTGGGCCGCCAGCATGATGCGCCGGCCGCGCCCTGCCTGCCGCCCGCCGGCCGGCGCCGGCCGGTGCGCGATGAGGTTGCCCATCGTGTCCACCCGGGACTCGAAGCCCCGGGGAATCATGCCGCGGATCAGCTCGCGCACGCCGGCCTCGTGGCCGGAAGGGCCCCAGCACTCGGTCAGGCTCCTGATCAGGTCCTTCACGTTCCTGCTCCTCGTTCGCCCAGCGCGCCCGGCAGGCGCGTGAGCCCTTCCCGCGCCAGCGCGGCGGTATGGTGGAAATCAGACAGGTCCATCATCGAGACCGGGGAATGGATGTAGCGCGCCGGCACCGCGATGGTGAGGGAGGGAACGCCCTCTCGGACACGGTGGATGGAACCGGCGTCCGTTCCCCCGATGGTGGGCTGCTTCACCTGGTACGGGATGCCGGATTCCGATCCCGCCCGGGAGAACGCTTCCACCAGGCGCGGGTCCGCCACGAAGCTCGGGTCACGGACCGTGAGCGCCGGGCCATGACCCAGCCGGGTGGACGGGCTCACGTCCCGTTTCGACGGCACCTCGTTGGCTCCCGTGCACTCCAGCACCAGCGCGGCATCCGGCTTCTCCGCCCAGGCGGCCACGCGGGCGCCGCGCAGCCCCACCTCCTCCTGCACGGTGAAGGCGGCCACGAAGTCGAACTCAAATCGTTCGGCCAGCAGGCCCACCAGGATGGCGCAGCCCACCCGGTCATCCAGCGCCTTGGCCTGGACGACGCCCGTACCGGCCGTCCCGCCGGCGCTGGTGAGAAACTCGGAGGCGAACATCGCCGTCTCCCCGCGCGGGGCGAGGCGCTCGGCCTCGGCGCGGGAGGAGGCGCCCACGTCGATGGAAAGCTGGCGCGCTTCCGGCACCCGGTCCCGCTCGCCCCGTTCCAGCAGGTGTACCGGCTTGATTCCGATGACGCCCGGCACGCGCCGCGCCCCGATCAGCACCATGCGCGCGGGGAGCACGCGGTCATCGATCCCGCCCACCTTCGCGAAGCGCAGCGTGCCGGAGTCCTCCGCCCCCGTGATGACGAGGCCGACCTCGTCCATGTGCGCGGCAGCCAGCACGCGCAGCCGGGAGGCGCCCGTGCCCTTCTTGAACGCGATCAGGTTTCCCATGCTGTCGATGCGGCAGGCGTCCACCCGGTCACGGATCGCTTCCAGGAGAATGGCGCGGACGGCTTCCTCCCGGCCCGAGATGCCGTGCGCCTCACACAGCCGGCGCAGCAGCTCAGGGGCGTCCGGTTGCGAGGGCATCTCTCACCTCCAGCGAATCGGCAAACTCGCGCGGCAGCCGGGCGGCGAGCTCCGCCAGCAGCCGCGCCGTCCTTTCCACGTCCCGCAGGCAGACCGTTTCCACCGGCGTGTGCATGAACCGCACCGGGATGCTCACCAGGCTGCACGGCACGCCGCCCCGGCTCACCTGGATGGCCCACGCGTCCGTGCCGCTCTCCGCCGGCATGATCTCCACCTGGTGCGGGCACTCGATGGCCTTCGCGGACTCCAGCAGCCGGTCGAACAGCCGGGGATGGAAGTTCGGACCCTGCGCGATGGCGGGTCCCCCGTCCATTTTCATCGACTCGAAGGAGGACAGGCCCGGCTGGGACCCAAAGGTGGCGTCCACGGCCACCGCCGCGGCCGGTGCCACGCCGAAGGCGGCAGCCACGGCGCCCCGGGCTCCGACCTCTTCCTGGACCATGGCCACGACGTACACGTCCCATTCCCGCGTGCGCCGGGACAGCTCCTGCAGGCACAGCAGGAGGGAGGCGATCCCGGCGCGGTCGTCCAGGGACTTGCAGGCGGCGTACCCCCCGGCCAGCTCCGTGTAGCGCGGCCGCAGCGTGACGAGGTCTCCCACGCGCACCAGGGACTCCACCTCGGACGGAGCCAGGCCGAGGTCCACGAACAGCTTCTCCAGTGGCACCGGCTTTTCGCGCTCCGAGGGGTCGGTGAAATGGGGAGGCACGCTCACCACGAGGCCGGGCACCGGGCGCGTTCCGTGCACGATCACCGGCTGCCCGAAAAGCACTCGCGGATCGAACCCACCTACCTGCGTCACCCGCAGGAACCCTTTCTCCACCTGCGTGACCATGAGCGCGATCTCGTCCATGTGGGCGGTGAGCATGAGGGAGGGACGCGCGGCCGCCGGCGCCGCCGGGTCGTTTGCCGGGAGGTACGCGATGCAGGAGCCCAGCGCATCCACGCGCACTTCCTGCGCGAACGGCGCGCACCGGGCGCGGACCACCGAGCGGATCCCCTCCTCGTAGCCGGAAGGTCCCGGGGATTCCGCCAGTTCCTTCAGGAGCGCCGCGGTTTCCATGGACGGGAGAATAGCAGGATCAGCGGGGCCGGGAAAGCTCGTCCAGGCGCGCCAACTCGCGGGCGGAGAGTGTCAGCCCGCCGGCCGCCGCCGCGTCCCGGACCTGCGCCGGGCGCGAGGCGCCGGGGATGACCACGACGGTCTCTCCGTGGAAGTCAATCTCCCACGCCAGTGCGACGGCCGTGAGGGAGGTGCCGTGCGAACGCGCGATGGCGCGCAGCTCCTCCACCAGCGGCCGGGTGCTCTCCAGCATCCGGGGCCCGAGCCGGCCCACCATCCGGCGAAGGCCGGAGGCCTTGCGCATCGCCCCGGGGTCATCGTGGAACTTCCCGCTCAGGATGCCTTGAGCAAGCGGGGAGTAGGCGATGATCGTGACGCCGAGCTTCTTCGCCGACGCCAGCACGCCGTTTCTCTCGATGCGCCGGTCCAGCAGGTTGAACCGCACCTGGTTGGAGGCAAGCGCCACTCCCTCCGCGGCCAGCGCCGCGTGCGCGGCTTCCATCTGCGCGGCGGAGAAGTTGCTCACGCCCACGCTGCGGATCTGATGGGCCTTCACGAGACGGGCCATGGCCTTCATCTGCGATGGGATGGAGGAGAAGCTCGCCGGCTGGTGGATCTGGTGCAGGTCGATGGGGAACGGCCGCAGGCACTCAAGCCGGCGCTCGATGGTGGAGCCGATGGAGCGCGCGGTCCGCAGGAATGGCATCCACTTGGTGGCGATGAGCGTGGCGCCGGGTTTCACCCCGAGCGCCTGCAGGGCGCGGGAGAGCATCTGCTCCGACGTGCCCTTTCCGTAAGCCTCGGCAGTGTCGAACCACCCGATGCCTGCTTCCCGGGCAGCAGCCACGACCTCCTGGATGGCCGCGGCGCTCATCGCTTCCCAGTAGCGCGCTACCAGGCCCGAGCCCTGCGCAAACTGCCAGCAGCCCAGGCCGACCGGGGTGATCTCGATGTCGGTCCTGCCCAGCCGTCGCGTGGTCATGGTGTCCTCCCGGCTTCAGTCGAGGATGCAGGCGGAGAAGTGGCCGGCGGAGATTTCCCGCAGCGGCGGCCGGGCTTCCCGGCACCGCGCCACGGCAAACGGGCAGCGCGGGTGAAAGTGGCAGCCGGACGGCGGGTCGATGGCGCTGGGGATCTCGCCCTTCGGGAGCTTCTTGTCTCGTCGGGCCCGGGGATCCGGGACCGGCACGGCCGCGAGCAGGGACCGCGTGTAGGGGTGGTGCGGCCGGGTGAACAGGTCATCGCGGGAGGCGATCTCCACGATGCGGCCGAGGTACATCACCGCGATCCGGTCACACAGGTACTTGGCCGTGGCAAGGTCGTGCGTGATGAACAGGTACGTGAGCCCCATGTCCTGCTTCAGTTGCCGCATGAGCTGCAGGATCAGCGCCCGCACCGACACGTCCGCCATGGCGATGGGCTCGTCCGCCACGAGGAAGTCCGGCTGCGTCACGAGCGCCCGGGCCAGCACCACGCGCTGGCTCTGGCCTCCGGAGAGCTGGTGGGGATACTTGCGGTACAGGAACGGAGCCGGGGAGAGGCCCACCTTCTCCATGAGGTCCAGCACGCGCTCGCGCCGCTCGGAAGGCGTGCCGACGCCGTGGATCTGCAGGGGATGCGTAATGGCCTGGCCCACGCTCATGCGAGGGCTCAAGGACGAGTTGGGGTCCTGGAACACGATCTGCGCCTTGGCGCGCAGGCTTTCCATCTCCCGCGGGGAGAACGAGGTCACGTTGCGGCCCCGGTACTCCACCACGCCGGAGGTCGGCTCAATGAGCCGCAGCAGAAGCCGCCCCGTGGTGGATTTGCCCGAGCCACTTTCCCCTGCCAGCCCGAGCACTTCCCCTTCCCCGATCGTGAAGCTCACGTGGTCCACCGCGTGCACGCTTCGCCGCTTCGGGGAAAACGCGTCGAAGATGGTACCGCGGAGCGGGAACTCCTTCACGAGGTCCGTGGCGGAGATGAGTCTTTGCGCGCCGCTCATGACGGCCTCTTCCCGTAGAGCCAGCATGCCGCCGAGTGACCGGGGGCGTGCTCGACGAGCCGCGGTGTTTCCTGCCGGCAGATCGGCATCACCTTGGGACAGCGCGGCGCGAAGCGGCAGCCGCGCGGCGGCTCCACGAGGTCCGGCGGGCTGCCCGGCATGCAGACGAGCTCCTTCTGATCCGCCTGGATGTTCGGCACGCACGCGATGAGACCCTGCGTGTAGGGATGGAGCGGCCGGGCGAAGATGTCCTCCGTCGTGGCCACTTCCATGAGCCGCCCGGCGTACATGACCGCGATGCGGTCCGCGATTTCCGCCACCAGCCCGAGGTTGTGCGTGATCAGGATGATGGAAAGCTTGTACAGGCTGCGCAGCCCCTGCAGCAGCTCGGTGAAGCCCGCCTCCACGATCACGTCCAGGGACGTCGTGGGCTCGTCCGCGATGAGGATGTCCGGATTCATGATCAGCGCGAGGCCGATCATGATGCGCTGGCGCATGCCCCCGGAGAGCTGGTGGGGGTATTCCTTCAGGCGCTTCTTCTCGATGCCGAGCGTCTCCATCATCTTTTCCACGGCCGCCAGCGCCTTTTCTCGTGGCATGCCCGGGTCATGGAAATGGATCGTTTCCAGGAAATGGTGCTCCACCGTGTCGAGCGGGTTCAGGGAGGTGAGCGGGTTCTGGAAGATCATGGAGATCTTCTGGCCACGCAGCCGCAGCAGGTTCCGGTCTCCCATGCCCAGGATGTCCGTTCCCCGGTACATGATCCGCCCACCGGTGACACGGCCGGGCGGGCGCTGCAGCTTCAGCAGGGAGAGCCCCATCGTGGACTTGCCGCAGCCGGACTCTCCCACGACGCCGAGGGCCTCGCCATCGTCCAGCGTGAAGGACACGCCTTCCACCGCCTTCACCACCCCGATGGAGATGGGGTAGGCGATGGAGAGGTCCTGCACGTCGAGGATGGTTTTTTCAGTGACCGGCATCGGTGCTCCTATCGCTCCAGGAGGCGGGGATTGAGGATCTCGGCCAGCCCTTCCCCCAGCATCGTGAATCCCAGGGCGAGCAGCATGATCATGAGCCCGGGGAACGTGATCATCCACCACATTCCAGAAGGAAGGAACTTCTTGCCCATGGAAAGGTCCATGCCCCAGTCAGGGATCCCCGCCGGAAGACCCAGCCCGATGTAGGAGAGGGCCGCCTCCGTCATGATGGCGTCCGCGATGTTCAGGGACAGCACGACCACCACCGTGGCGATGACGTTCGGGAACACGTAGCGGCCCAGGATCGTGGCCCGCCGGGCGCCGATGGCGCGCGCGGCCTCCACGTAGACCTCCTCCTTGATGGACAGGGTCTGGCCCCGCACCAGGCGGAAATACGTGGGTATGTACACGACGGCCACGGCGAGGGTGATGTTGACGACCCCCGGTCCCAGCATGGCGGCGAACGCAATGGCGAGGATCAGGCCCGGGAAGGAGTACACCGAGTCCATGATGAGGGACAACACCCGGTCGAACACGCCCCCCGCGAATCCGGACAGGAGCCCGAGCGGGATCCCGATGAGCGCGGAAACGAGGGCCGCCGCGATGGCCACGCCAAGGATCGTGCGTGCCCCGTACACCACGCGCGCCCACACGTCCCGGCTCAAGTTGTCGGTCCCCATGATGTGGGCGCGGCCAGGCGCCACCATCTGGCCGCCGGCGTTCTGGTCGTTCGGATCGAAGCGCGTGAACAGGCGCGGGAAGACCGTCATCGTGAGGATGGCCGCGATGACCACCACGCCGGCGACCATGATCCACCACTCCATGCCGTAGCGGCGCCGGGAGCGGCTGAACCACCGAAGGGCGGAGGCGATGCCACCGGCGGGAGAGAAGGAGGCCGCCGTGGCGGTGGGCGGGTTCTGCGGCGTGCCCATCAGTATTTCACCCGCGGGTCGATGACCGCGTACAGCATGTCCACGACCAGGGAAACGGCGCTCACGAGCAGAGCATACACGATGATGACTCCCTGGATGACCGGATAGTCGCGAAGGTAGATCCGTTCCACCAGCAGCCGGCCCATCCCCGGCCAGGAGAACGTGCTCTCCGTGAGAATGGCCCCCGCCAGGAGGAGGCTGAACTGCAGGCCGAGCATGGTGACGATCGGGATGAGCGCGTTGCGCAGGCCGTGGTTGAAGACCACGCGCCGTTCGGGGATGCCGCGCGCGCGCGCCGCGAGGATGTAGTCACTCTTGAGCACGTCCAGCATGTTCGCGCGCGTGAGCCGCACGAAGATGCCGGAGAGCACGACGCCCAGCGTGACGGCCGGAAGCACGAGGTGCCACATGACATCGCCAAAGGCGGCGAGGTTCACCTTGCGCAGCGTGTCCACGATGTAGAAGCCGCTCCAGTTGAACTCGGAGGAGCTGATCCGCGGGCTGGTCCGGCCCGAGATGGGAAACCATCTCAAGAGGACCCCGAACACCAGCTGCAGGAGAAGGCCCAGCCAGAACACCGGGATGCAGTAGACCACGTTTGCGTACAGCCGGATCCCGAAGTCCCGCCCGGACCGCCGCCGGCGCGCCGCGAACGCCCCCAGCGGGATCCCCACCGCGAGTGACACCAGCAGCCCGAAAAAGGTGAGCTCCAGGGTCGCCGGCAGCTTGTCC
>DASRZR010000057.1:0-11333 GCA_035686185.1 Spirochaetia bacterium
CGGGACCTCGTGGAGTTCGTCACGGAGATGGAGATGGGCTTTGCACGAGCGCAGATCCAGGCCGGCGCGGACTTCATCGGCGTAGGAGACGCGGCAGCCTCCCTGCTCGGCCCCGACCTCTACCGCGAGTTCGTGTGGGAGGCGCAGAAGCGCTACATGGCGCGCCTGCACGAAATGGGCGTGCCGGTGCGCCTCCACATCTGCGGGAACGTCACTCCGCTCCTGGAAATGCTGGCGGAAGTGGGCTGGAACCTGCTGGACCTCGACTCCATGGTGTCCATGGCCGAGGCGCGTCGGATCATCGGGCCGGGACGGTGCCTGGCCGGGAACCTGAACCCCGTGGAAGCAGTGAGAAATGGGACCCCCTCCTCCGTTGAGAAGGGGCTGGAGATCTGCCGCGCCGAGGCGGGGTCCCCCTACGCCGTGGCGGCAGGCTGCGAGATCCCGCGGGACACGCCCGCGGAGAACCTGCTCGCCATGGCGCGGTTCGCGCGGGCGGCTGCAACTTGACAGGCCGGCGGCCGCGGAGTTTGATCGCAGCATGATCAGCCTGACAGTGAACAAGGAGATCCGCGCGCGCAACGTCCTCCGCTGCCGCGAGAAAGGGATCGTACTCCCCACGTTTGCCCAGATGCGGCAACCCGAGACCGCCCCAAAGAAGATCCAGGAGAAGCTGCGCGGCGTGGGCCTGTGGGACCTGGACCCCGCCAACCTGTTTCGGATCACGTGGCGCAACCAGCCCACGGAAAAGGGCGGCGGCTTCGCGGAAGTCAACACGCTGGAGTTCCCCTCGTCACTGACCGGGGTCCCCGCCCGGATCGTGGCGCTCGTGGGCAAGTGGTTCCCCACGGGAGCGCACAAGGTGGGAGCCACCTACGGGTGCCTCGCCCCGGCCCTCGTGACGGGCGCCTTCGATTCCAGCCGGCAGAAGGCTGCCTGGCCGTCCACCGGCAACTTCTGCCGGGGCGGCGCGTTCAACTCCGCGCTGCTGGGCTGCGCTTCCATCGCCATCCTGCCGGAGGGGATGAGCCGGGAGCGTTTCCAGTGGCTGTCGAAGATCGCCGGGGAGGTGATCACCACCCCCGGCAGTGAAAGCAACGTGAAGGAGATCTTCGACAAGTGCCACGAGCTTTCCCGCACGCGCGGGGATGACATCGTGATCTTCAACCAGTTCGAGGAGCCGGGGAACTACCTGTGGCACCACGAGGTGACCGGCTCGGCGCTCCTGCGCGTGGCGGAGCGGAGCCTGGGCGGCGCGGCCGTGCGCGTGTACGTGTCCTCCACCGGCTCCGCCGGCACCATCGCGGCGGGAGACCGGCTGAAGGCGGCGCTGCCCGGCCTGAAGATCGTGGGCGCGGAGGCTCTGCAGTGTCCCACGCTGCTGTGCAACGGGTTCGGCGCCCACCGCATCGAGGGAATCGGGGACAAGCACGTGCCCTGGATCCACAACGTGCGCAACACCGACGCCGTGGCGGCGGTGGACGACGAAGACTGTATCCGGCTGCTGCGGCTGTTCAATGAGAAGGAAGGAAAGGCACTGCTGGCCTCCCGCGGCGTGCCGGCGGACCTGATCGAGCGGTTGCCGCTCGTGGGCATCTCCGGCATCGGCAACCTGCTTGCCTCCATCAAGGCGGCCCGCTACTTCGAGCTGTCGGAGAACGACGTGGTATTCACCATCCTCACCGACTCCATGGAGCTGTACGGTTCCCGCCTGGCGGAACTGCGGGAGGCGGAGGGTCCGTTTGACCGGGACGCCGCCGTCACCGCGTGGGCCGGCTCGCTTGCCGGTCAGCGCGCGGACAACCTGCTGGAGCTGACCCACCCGGAGAAGAAACGCGTCCACAACCTGAAGTACTACACGTGGATCGAGCAGCAGGGACGCGACATCCGGGAGCTGAACGCGCAGTGGTCCCGTCCTGAATACTGGACGTCCATCCAGAAGCAGGCGGGCCCCATCGATGAGCTGATCCAGGAGTTCAACCGGGAAGCGGGGGTCCTCTGATGCCGGCATCCCCGGGGGCGCCCATCCGCTACGCGTGCGTCACCTGCGGAAAGACGTTCGAATCCGCTGGCGTGGTGTACCGATGCCCGGACTGTGCCCGGCGGCCGGAGGACGCTCACGGTTTTCCCACTGGCTGCCTTTCCGTGGTGTATGCGCCTCCGGGCGGAAAAAGGATGGACAAGGGCGGGGCTGCGGACATCGAATCGTTCCTGCCGCTGCCGATGAGCCGGCGCTCCGCGTTCCCGGCCGGCGCTACGCCGCTCATCGCCCCGGAAGCGCTTCGGAAACGGACCGGCTTTGCCAACCTGTGGCTGAAGAACGACGCGGCGAGCCTCTCCGGTTCCCTGAAGGATCGCGCCTCGGCCCTGGTGGCGGAACAGGCATTGGCCGCGGGTGAAGACCGCGTGGTGCTCGCCTCCACGGGAAACGCCGGTGCCTCCATGGCCTGTGCCGGCGCCGCCTGCGGCCTGCGCGTCATCCTGTTTGTTCCCGCCGCGGCCCCGCGCGCCAAGCTGCTGCAGTCACTGCTGTACGGCGCCCGCGTGGTACCGGTGCAGGGGACCTACGACGAGGCGTTTTCGCTTTCCATCGCGTACACGGAGCGTTTCGGGGGGATCAATCGCAACACCGCGTACAACCCGCTCACCGTGGAAGGCAAGAAGACCGTTTCCCTGGAGATCTACAACCAGCTTGGATGCCGGGTTCCCGACAGCGTGTACGTGCCGACGGGAGACGGGGTGATCTTCTCCGGGGCGTGCAAGGGATTCGCGGACCTGAAGACCGCCGGGCTTGCCGACCGGGTGCCGGAGATGAACGTGGTCCAGGCGGAAGGCAGCAACGCGATTGTGCAGAGCGCGCGGTCGGGACGCCAGACAGTGATTGCCTCCGCGCGCACAATCGCGGACTCTCTGTCCGTGCGGCGCCCGGCGGCGGGAAGCATGGCGCTGCGGTTCCTCTCGGAGACGGGCGGCCGGGCCGTCCAGGTCACGGATGTCGCCATCCAGGCCGCCCAGGCGGAGCTGGCCCACAGCGCGGGCCTGTTCGTGGAGCCTTCATCGGCGGCCGCGTGGGCCGGTTTCCTGCAGGACCGTCAGAACCTGGATCCCCGGTCCACCGTGGTGGTGTTGCTCACCGGCACCGGGTTCAAGGACGTTGCCGCCGCGGAAAGCCTTGTGTCCCTGCCGCCGTCATGCCCCTCGGAACTGGAAAGCGCCACGCGATTCCTGTCGGAGCACTACCACATCCAGCAGGGCTGAAGCCGCCGCGCCCGTCCCGCAGGACCGGCGCGGCAGGGCCCCCGCGCCGCGCGTCAGGACACGAACTTCTTGAAGCTCTCCGAGGCGCTGGCCGCGTCCGGGGCGTAGCCGTCCGCGCCGATCTCCTTCGCGTACTGGTCGGTCAGCGGCGCGCCGCCCACCATGATCTTCACTTTCGAGCGCACGCCGTCCTTGGAGAAGCGGTCGATCACGTCCTTCATGCCGGTCATCGTGGTCGTGAGCAGGGCGGACATCCCCAGCGCCCTGGCGTCCGGGTTGTCCTTCAGCCCCTGCACGAACTTGTCCGCGGACACGTCGATGCCGAGGTCCACGACCTCCAGGCCGGCGCCCTGCGCCATCATCTTCACGAGGTTCTTGCCGATGTCGTGGAGGTCTCCCTTCACGGTGCCCAGCAGCATCTTGCCCACCGGCTTCACGCCGGCCTTCACGAGCTCGGGCTTCAGGATGTCCATGCTCTGGTTCATCGCGCGCGCGGCGATCAGGACCTCGGGGATGTACACCTCGTTCGCCTTGAACCGGCGGCCGATCTTCTCCATGCCGTCCAGCAGGCCCTTGTTCAGCACCTCCGCGGCGCTGACCTTGGCGGCCAGCAGCGCCGAGGTGAGCTCCTTGGCCTGGGGCGCGCTTCCCTTCTGGATCGCTTCCGACAGCTCCTGCAACGTTGCCATGGGGTTCCTCCGTGATGCCCGTTGGGGGTATGTGGCGACTCTATCCTCGCGGGCTCCGGGCGTATTGTATGGAATGCGAGTTTTTTTGTAAAATCCTGCTATGCCCGACACCGCAATGGATCCGCGGAGAGCCATGAGGCTGGGCGCGGAGTTCCGCTCCAGCGCGGGGCTGCCGCTCGTGCTCGTGGACGCGAGCGGCCGCGAGATCTGGAAGCTCGGGGCCTGCCCCGTCTGCGCAAAGCTCTCCGGCTCCGCCCGCCGGCGCGCCCTGTGCCGGGACTACCGGCGCACGGCGGTGGCGGAGTCCTACCGGTGGGGCGAGCCGTTCATCTCCCTGTGCCCGTTCGGGCTGGTGACGTTCGCCGTGGCCCTGTCCCGGAAGCGGACGCTCAGCGCGGGGCTCGTGAGCGGGTTTTCGATCTTCCCGCAGATGGAAGCGGACATGCGGGAGGAGGTCCTTGCCCGGGCCCGGGAGCACCGCGTGCGCACCTCGCTCGGGCCACGGTCCCGGCTCGCCTTCCGGGTGGTGACCTCGGAGAGCCTGCGCCGCAGCAGCCGGCTCCTGTTCGACCTGGTGGCCGCCTACGGCATGAGTGACGCGGACACGGTGGCGGAGAGCCGGGAGAAGAGCGCCCAGCAGTTCACCATCGCCGCCTACCTGGAGGAAGCGCGCGGGGGAAAGCAGGACCTGTTGGCATCCCTGGCCGCCATGCAGAACGAGATCGTGGACAAAGTGGTGCTCGGAGACCTCACGGGGTCCCGGGAGATCATCAACCGCTTCCTGGGAGTCATCTTCCTGGAGAGCGGGATGAACTTCGACCTGCTCAAGGTCCGCCTCCTGGAGCTGATCGTGATCATCTCCCGCGCCGCCATCGGCAAGGGGATCAGCGCGGAGGGCCTGCTGGGTCCCCGCTACTCCTACCTGACGGAGATCAATGCCGCCACGGAGTTCGATGACCTGTTCTGGAAGGTGACCAAGGCGCTGGAGAACTTCACGCGCGCCGTCTCCCGGGAGCGGCACCGCACGGCGCTCGCGCACATGACGCGCATGAAGGACTACCTGTCGCGCCACTTCGCCGGCAAGGTAACCGCCCGGGACGTGGCCGCGGCGGCCGGCCTCAGCGTGAGCCGGGCGCTGCACCTGTTCCGCCGGGAAACCGGCGTCACGCTCTCCGGCTGGATCGCGCGCCTGCGCATCGACTATGCCATCTACCTGATGAAGAACACCGACTTCAGCATGGCGGACATCGCCTCCGAGTGCGGCTTCTTCGACCAGAGCCACTTCACCAAGACCTTCCGGGCGCTGGAGGGCGTGCCGCCGCTGCGCTACAGGAACGGGGCCGCGTCCCCGTCGGCTCAGAACAGCAGGAGCTTCACCGCCATTCCCGCGCCCACCACGGCGCAGTAGATCGCGAAGCCGGTGAGCCGGCGCGTCCGGAAGAACCGGTCCAGGAACCGCACGGCGAAATACGCGGCCACCCCGGCCACCACGCTTCCCACGGCGATCTGCGCGCGCACGCCGTCCCCGTTCGGGCCGAGGAGGTCCGGGACCTTGTAGACGCCGGCCGCCAGGATGAGGGGCGTGGCCAGCAGGAACGAGAAGCGCGCCGCGTCCTGGTGGTCCAGGCCGCGGAACAGCCCGCCCACCATCGTGATCCCGGACCGGCTGATCCCCGCGAACAACGCCAGGACCTGGGACACGCCGATGAGCCCGGCGTCCCGGTAGCGCATGACGGTGAGGTTCTGCGCGGTGGATTCGAGGCTCCTGTCCGCGCGGGTCTCCGGCGGGCGGCGCTTCAGGACGTCGGCCAGCCAGAGGAACGCCGCGTTCAGGATCATGAACAGCGCCGCCGCCAGCGGACGGGCAAACAGGACCCGAAGCGAGTGCTCGAAGAGGATTCCCACGAGCCCCGCGGGAATGGTGGCCACGATCAGGAGCCAGGCCAGCCGCTCGTCGGGTGTCGTCGCCTTCATCCTGCCGACGGACGTGAAGAACCCCACGACGATCCGGCCCCACTCCTGCCGGTAGAACAGGAGCAGCGCAAGGGCGGTGGCCACGTGCAGGCCCACGAGAAACGCCAGGAAGAACGACTCCGGGTCGGACTGGGCGCGGACGAGGTTCTCCCATCCGAACAGGGATGGCACGAGCACGGAGTGCCCGAGACTGGAGACGGGGAAGAGCTCGCTCACCCCCTGGAGGAGCCCCATCACGATGGCCTGGGCATAGCTCAGCATGGCGCGCTCCTCACTTTCCGACGTTGCCGGCGAACCACGACACCAGGGCGCGCAGGCGGTAGTAGAAGGACTTCTCCTTGACGCGCTCCAGGCCGAGGAGGCGCGCCGTTTTCACGGTCGTGAGGCCGTACAGCACGAGGTGATCCGGGAACGGGACAACGGTGAAGTACGTCCGCAGGTTGCCGGGCTCCACGAGCGTGAACGCCAGCCAGTGCATCGCGGACAGGTTCTCCACCGAGACCAGGAACGGGTCGCCCGGCTCTCCGTGGCGGAACTGGAACCTCACGTACGAGTCCCCGGTCTGCTCCTCGTTCTCGTAGACGACGAACTCCGCCTGGGGAGGCACCTCGGTGACCAGGGTGTCCGGCAGTCGGCGCGTGCGGTCCGCCGGGTCCACGCGGGACGCATCGAAGAGGAACGTCTCCGGCCGGCCCTTGGACACCGAGTAGACCTGCAGGCCCTTGAGGCTGGAGAAAGCGGTGAACGAGTTGAAGATCTTCGCGTCGATGCCGGCCGGGTCCGCGGCCCGCGGGGCATCGATGAGGAAGAAACCCTCCGCGGCGATCGTGCTGCTGAATCCCGCCAGGGCCGCGCGGATGTCGCCGGCAAACGGGCTGCTCTGCCACAACGGAAGGTCGTTGATCGTGGCGGCAATGCCCGTCACCTCGCCGGTGGAATACAGGGTGTCGAGGGCCTTCGATGGAAGGAAGCCCAGGTAATCTCTCGAGGTACGCGCGGCCCCCTGGGCCGCCAACGGGAGGGAAACAGCACACAACAGGACTGCAACGCGAAGTACTCTCATCCGTCCTCCTCGCAAACTCATGGCTGCGCCTTGCCTAAGCAAGAATCACGCCAATGTGCCAGCAGGAGGTGAAAAGAACATCTCTTTCCCTATATTGAAGTTACGGCATACGAGTCTGGTCGGACGCCGGTCTCACGGGGCGGCTGTCTGGTTTTCTGCCACGCGCGTTGTGAATTCGATAGCCCTTCTTTTTTTAGGGGCGGCCGCAGCGGGCGTTCAGGCAGGGGCGCTCGCAACTTCCTTGATCGCCTCCTCGATTCCGGCGAGCAGGGAGCTGACGTAGGCGGGGAAGTCCGGTATCTCGCCGCGGGGAATGCGGAACCCGATGGCCCCTTCATGGCCGCCGCCGTTGGCGATGGCAAACCGGGTGAGGAGCTGGCGAAGGTCGTATTTCTTCCAGCCGCCGGCGCGGCGGAGACGGAACTGCACGAGGTCCGACTTCTCCGGCTGGTCGTAGTAGGCCACCAGGCCGAGCTTGCCGCTCTCCTCGGCGAGCTTGTCCGTGATGACGCGCGCGGCGGACACCACCGTGTCCTGGTCACAGGTGGAAAACATCGGCTGGCTCTCCGCCTGGGATAGGGTGACGTGGCACACGGAGCCGGCGCACTGCTTGCGGTCCATCATGTAGCGGAAGCATCCCTGCTCGAAGCCGGACAGCTTCTGCAGCTCGGTGTAGACCTCGTTCATCGTGAAGAAGTTGCTGCGCTTCGTGGTGCGGCGGGACAGCATGTCGTTGAACATCCCGGAGAAGATCTGGTAGTACTTCTTCTCCCGCCGCGACTTCAGGTACTGACCCATGTTCGAGTCCCCGATGATGCCGGTGAGGATGGCGAGCACCAGGTTGCGCGGGAACAGCTCCGACACCTGGTGGCGCTCCAGGAGCTCCTTGCGCCCGCGCAGCTTCAGGAGGATGTGGCCGATCAGCTCGCTGGCGGAGGAGGCCTCCGTGACGAAGCGGTAGCCCTCGTCCCCGAAGTACCCGCTGTCCGCGGCGAGGTGGTGATCGATCTCGATGCGAAGCACGTCGGGGCGGCGCAGCAGCTCCCTCACCGCCGGGCCGGCGTCCATCATGGACGGCTTGGGAGTGTCGCACAGCACCACGGTGTCCACGTCCGCCGGGGGCGCCTGGTCGGGGCCGAGCAGCGGGATGGAGTTGTAGCGGCAGATGTCCAGCAGGTAGGAGAAGTGATCGTGCACCGGCAGGGACAGGTGGATGACAGCGTCCCGGTAGAACATGTGCAGGACCAGCGCGAAGGAGATCATGGAGGAGATGCAGTCATCGTCCGGGTTCTGGTGCCCCAGCAGCAGGAAGCGCTTCCGCGTCAGGACGGCATCGATGATGCGATCGATGATCTGGTTCTTCTCCCGGATGCTGTGGATGGGCCGCTTCTGGACCGGGGTCTCCGGCTCGACCCGTGCCGGCATGGGGGCGCTCACGACTCGGTTCCTCCCCTCTTCCTTGGCCTGGTACAGGGCCGCGTCCGCCGCGGCCCGCAGGCGGGACACGTCGGCACCGTGGACCGGGAAACCCGCCACGCCCATGCTCGACGTCACCGTGGTGATGGGACCTTTCCTGTCCTTCAGGAGGGTAAGTCGGGACACGCCGGCGATGACCTCGCGCAGCAGGCGCGTGCCCTCCGCCGGACCGGTGTTCGGAAGGATGATCACGAACTCGTCCCCGCCGTAGCGGGCAATCACGTCCGTCTCCCGCAGCAGGGAGCGGTACACGTGGGCGGCGGCCTTGATGCACTCGTCCCCCACCGGGTGGCCGTAGGCCTCGTTGATGGCGCGGAAGTGATCCAGGTCCGACATCACGAGGCACAGCGGCTGGCCCTTCTCCGAGGCCTCCACCACGTACGTTCCCAGGGAGTCTTCCAGGAAGCGGCGGTTGTAGACGCCGGTGAGCTCGTCGGTGATGGCGCGCTTGCGGGCGCCTTCTCCCCACAGGACCATCTCCGACACGAACTCGCTGGTCCCGCGCAGCCGCTGGGTGGTGATGTTCAGCATCCGGTACATCAGCTTCTGCGCGATGGCCGGGTGCTGCGCGATGACGTCGGAGAAGGCGCGCCGGGACAGCGTGAGGAGCGTGCTTTTCGTGATGGCCTGGCAGCTCGCGGAGCGGGGCGCATCGTCGAAGATGGACATCTCCCCGAAGAAATCCCCCGGGGAGAAGCGCGCGATCTCCCGGGTGCCGCCATCCGGCAGACGGATGCTCACCGCCACGGTGCCTTCCGCCAGGATGTACATGTCGTTGCCCGGGTCCCCCTCGTGGAACAGCACCTCGTCGGCGGCCAGCTCGGCGCGCGTCAGGTGCTCGGACACGAGGGCGATCTCCTCGGAGGACAACAGGGAGAATACCCCGACGGAGGACAGGAGGGAGCTGGCGTTCGGCTTCATACCAGCCCCGCCGCCGGGGGCAGCTCTTCCCCGAGCACCCGGTCGCCCCCGGCTCCCCGCGCCTCCCACATGCGCTCGAAGGCGCGCGCCACGAGGGACTTCGCATCCGCGGCCGGCGCCGGGTGAGACGAGATGCCCACGCTGCCGGTGAGGGCAATGGCGTCACTGCCGGTGATCTTCTTCACGTCGATGGAACGCATGGCAGCCCGGAGCGCTTCCGCGGCCGGGGCGGCTTCCCGCGCCGAACGGCCGGGCAGCACCACGCAGTACTCGTCCCCGCGGTAGCGCGCGCCGATGTCGCCGTCTCCCAGACGGGACTTCACGGCTTCGGCCAGCTGCATGAGCGTCTTGTCCCCCGCCTCGTGCCCGAAGCTGTCGTTGATGGCCTTGAAGTTGTCCGGTTTCATCACCAGGAGGCTCGTGCGCGGATGCGCGGAGACGATGCGGGGCAGCTCCTCCTCCAGGAACGCGCGGTTGAACAGGCCGGTGAGCCGGTCCCGGTGAAGCTGGCGCTTGAGGTCCTCTATCCACGGGGTCTTCTCCGAGACGAGCTTGTCGATGGCACGGATGCGCCGGGCGATCTCGCCGAGCACCTTCTGCAGGATCCGGGCGAACGTCTCGGGGTGCTTCTCCAGCAGACGTGAGAACTCGATGCCCTGGGGGAACACGAGCAGCGTGGCCTCCCCTTCCGCCACGGCGGAGGCGCTTCGCGGGACGGTGTCCAGGAGATCCATCTCGCCGAACACCTCGCCGTCAACGAACCGCGCGATCTCCTGCTCCGCCTCGTCCTCCTGGCGCCGACGGATGGACACGCTTCCGGTCCGCACGAGGTACAGCTCCGCGCGGTGGCTTCCCTGGCTGAATACGAGCTGTCCGGGCGTGTAGTCCTGGTATCCGCTGTGACGGGCGACGAGAGCCAGCTCTTCCTGGCTGAGCTGGGAGAACAGCGATGCCTTGCGCAGCAGCGCCGTTTTCCCCAGCGGTCGGGGCGAAGATCCGCGAGCGACGTTTTTCCTCATGGCTGCCGTACAAGGTAACAAAAACGAGCGGACCGCTTCAACCGCTTTCGTGCGTGCCGGCCGCGCGTGGCACCCCGGCAGGGCCCCAGTTGCACCCTATCAGCAGCGTCGCAAGCTCGTTCGTAGGCGGGAAGCCGAGTGACGCGCGGACCAGTCCGTCAGCGGCCAGGGACGGGCTGATGGATACCACGTCCCGGATGCCGAGGCTGTCCGCCTCCCGGTCCAGCTCGGGAAAGCTCACCGGCGGCAGGATGAAGAGGCAGGGCACCTCGGGGCCGCTCCGGCGGGCCGGGAAGATCACGAACGAGCGTTCCAGGGGAATGACCGGCTCCGAATAGGGAGGCCCGGCGCTGCCGGTGCTGCCCTCCATGACCTCCTCCCCGACGATGGCGTAGCGCTGCCCTTCGACTGCCAGGAGATGAGCGGCGTCCGCCGGCGCGTTCTCTTCCACCAGGTACACGGTGGGGACGCCGGGGGGTCGGAAAGTGCCGTCCTTCAGGACCGCGAAGCAGGCGTCCCGGTCCGCAAGGAGCCGCACTCCGAGGTTGCGCACCGGGATCACGGAGGCGCGCTCCAGCCGAGCCTCCCGGGCCACGGCCTCCCGGCGCAGCTCGTCGGAGAGCAGCTCCGCCCGACGCACGCCGGAAAGCGAACGCAGGAGACGGAGGATCGGCTCCGCGGACCGGGGGCTATCCCTCACCGGGCTCTCCGGCCGCGCGCCGACGCGCCGGGCGGGCCCGGGCGACCAGGAGCGGCGCCTGGGACACGATCATGCCGGCGAACATGAGGCCGCATCCGAGCATTTCCCGGGATCCCAGCCGCTCCCCCAGGATGATTCCCCCTCCGATGGCGGCGAACACGCTCTCCAGGCTCAGGAGGATTGCCGCGTGGGCCGGCGGCGCGTGCCGCTGGGCCACGACCTGCAGCGTGTAG
>DASRZR010000058.1:0-11024 GCA_035686185.1 Spirochaetia bacterium
GCCGGCTTCTGCCAGGCGCTCACCATCGATGAAGCGGTGAGCCGGGCGCAGTCGGCATCCGAGGCCATCCGCATCAGGAGCCTGGCGGTGAGCCGGGCCCGGCTGGCACGGCAGGAAGCGGCGGCGCAGGCATGGCCGCACGTGGACCTGCAGGCCTCCGGCTCGTACCTCGTGAGCCCCCCCGGGGGCTACACGGTGGCCGCCGGCTCGCTGGGCAACCTGAAACCGCTCGTCGGTGTGTCTTACCCGCTGCCGGCGCAGGACCTCGTCATCGGCGCCCAACCCTACGACTACATTTCCGTGGCCGCGACGCTCTCCCAGCCGCTGTTCACCTGGGGAAAAATCAGGAACGCCATTGATGCGGCGGGACTGCAGGCGGACGCCGCCGGCGCGGACCTCGTGGCCCAGCAGCGGGACATCACGCGCCAGGTCCGGCGCGCCTACTTCAGTGCCCTGCTGGCGCGGGAGTCGGAGAAGGTGCTCACGGAGCTTTCCGTCGTGGCGGCTGACATCGTGGCGGACCGCCAGACCGCGCTGGACCAGGGAACCGGCACGCGGGAAGCGGTGCTGGAGGCCCGCTCCCGAAAGGCGCAGGTGGACGCGCAGCTCGTCCAGGCCCGGCAGGGCAACGAGACGGCCCGGGAAACCCTGGGCGTGCTTACCGGTGTGGATGAGTCCACGGTACAGCTTGCCTCCGGGTTCCCGGCATCCATGCCGGCGCTGGATGAGGAAAAGCTGCGGGACAGGGCACAAGCGGCGTCAACAGACGTAGCCTCTTCCCGCATCCGTCAGAGCCAGGCGCAGAAGAAGCTGGCCATCGAGCAGGGCGGCGACCTCCTGCACCCGGACGTGGCGCTCGGCGTGAGCCTGTCGGCCACCGGCGCGGAGAACTACCTCGTGATCAACGGGAGCGAGCCGAACTCCAATGCCCCCACGTCATGGACGTGGGACCTGATCCTGTCCCTGAACGTGAAGATGAGCGCCTTCGATGGCATGGCGGCGGCGGCGCGCATAGGGGAGGCCGAGCAGGACGTGCAGGCCGCCGGCCAGGCGCTGGCGCAGGCCCAGAAGCTGGCCCGGCTGGCGGCCCGGCAGGCAATCGATGCGGCGCTCCGGGCGGACGCGGACCTCACGGAGAAGACCGCGGCCGAAGCGTACGCCGCGGAGCGCCTGGCCAACGCGCAGGCAGGCTTCGACAGCGGCATGTCCAGCCGCTCCGACCTGCGTGCCGCCCAGGTCCTTCGCGGCAGCGCCCGGCTGGACCTGCTGCTCGCTCAGTACACGCGGGAGGAAGCGCTGGCCGATATCGAGCACCTCACCGGGGGCGCCCCGTGAACCTCACCGAGCTCTCCGTCAAAAGGCCCACGGCCATCCTCATGGGCGTGCTTCTCATCGTCGGGCTTGGCGTCGTGGGCTACCTCAACCTCGGCGCGGACCTTTTTCCGGCGGTGAACACGCCGATCATCTCCATCACCTCCTCGTACACCGGCGCCGGCGCGGAGGAGATAGACCGGGAGGTTATCAAGCCCATCGAGGACGCAGTGTCCGGCATCAACGGCATCGACACCATCCGGTCCACGTCCGGCACGGGCTTCGGCTACACGATCCTGCAGTTCACGATGTCCACGGAGATGAACGCCGCGGTCATCGACGTTCAGAAGGCCGTGGACGGCATTGCCGGGAACCTGCCCAAGGACGCCACCCGGCCGGTCATCCAGAAGTTCGACCTCAACAGCCAGCCGTTCCTCATCGTGTCCGTGACCGGCACGGGAACCCCGGAGGAGCTTTCCACGCTCGCGGACAGGATTCGGGACGACCTGGAAAGCCTCCCCGGCGTGGGGAACGTCACGGTCCTGGGGTCCCAGAAGAAACAGCTCCAGGTCGTGCTGGACCGCACCGCGCTGCAGTACTATGGCGTGAACCCGGCCACTCTCCTGGCCGTGGTGCGGGCGCAGAACCTCAACATGCCGGCCGGGGACCTGAAGCAGAAGGCGCGGGACCTGTCCGTCCGGCTGGTGGGGGAGTTCGGCGGCGTGGACGACGTGAGGAACCTGCTCGTGCCCACGGGATACGGCGGGAGCGTTCGCCTCTCCGAGCTGGCCGATGTGAAGCTGGACTATCCGGACCCCACCGTGTCCACCCGGCTCAACGGCCATCCCACCATCGGCATCTTCGTGCGCAAGCAAAGCGACGCGAACGTGGTCACTACGGCCACCGGGGTGAAGCGGGAGCTGGCGGCGCTGGGGCCCACGCTTCCTCCCGGCTCCGCGGTGACCATCGCCAGCGATTCCACGTTGTTCATCAACTCCTCCCTGGATGAGACACGCCTCAACCTGCTGGAGTCCATCATCACCACCTCCCTGGTGCTGTTCCTGTTCCTCCGGAGCTGGCGATCATCCGTCATCGTGCTCGTGGCAATCCCCGTGTCCCTGGTGGGCACGTTCTTTGCCATGTGGGCATTCCACTTCACGCTGAACATCGTGTCCCTCATGGGGCTGGGGCTGTGCATCGGGATCCTGGTGGATGACTCCATCGTGGTGCTGGAGAACATTCACCGTCACATCGGCCTGGGCCACGCGCCGCGGGAGGCCGCCGTGAGCGGCCGCCGGGAGATTGCGATGGCCGCCATTGCCATCACGCTGTGCGACGTCGTGGTGTTCGCGCCCATCGCGTTCATGTCGGATATCGTGGGCCAGTTCTTCCGCGAGTTCGGGCTCACGGTGGTGAGCGCCACGCTGCTGTCCCTGCTGGTCTCGTTCACCGTGACTCCCATGATGGCCTCCCGGATGCTGCGCCCCCGTACGCAGGCCGCCCCGGAGGCCGATACGCCCCGCCAGGGAGCGTTCGGCAGGTTCTTCGATACCACAGTCCGGGACGGCTACCGGCGGTTCCTCGTCTGGTCCCTGGATCACCGGCCGCTGGTGATCGTGCCCGTGGCAGTGCTTGTGCTTGCCAGCATCGCGCTCATTCCGTTGAAGGTAGTTGGCACGGAGTTCATGCCCACGGCGGACCAGAACAAGCTCATCGTGGACCTGGACCTGGGGGCCGGCGCCGGTTACACGCAGACGGATGCCAAGGTAAGGGTGGTAGAGCAGCACCTGCTGTCCGTCCCGGAAGTGGAGACGGAGTTCGCCACCGTCGGCAGCTCCACGACCCCATCCACCGCCGAGATCATCGTCCGGCTGAAGGACAAGGCCCGTCGAAGGGCCAGCGAAGCCCAGGTCGCTCGTGACCTTCGCGCCTGGGGCCGCGACCTGCCCGGCGTGCTGTTCTCCGTGACGGAACCGGGCATCATCTCGCGCACCTCTATTGAAGGAACCAAGCCTCTCATCGTGAACGTGACCGGTCCGGACCGTGACGTGCTCAAGGCACTCGCCGGCCGGCTGGAGGACGTGGTGCGAAGCGTGCCGGGAACCGCGGACGTGGACAACACGATGCGGGCAGCCCAGACGGAGGTGGGCGTTCACGTGGACCGGCTGGCTGCCTCCAGCTACGGGCTCTCCTCCGCCGATATCGCTCTCGTCCTGCGCACGGCCCTGGCCGGGACGAACGCCGGGGTCTACCGGCACGCGGGAGACGACTACGACATGGTGGTGAGCTACCGCCAGGACCAGCTTCGGGTTCCGCAGGACCTCGCGGCGTTGAGGATGACAAACCCGGCCGGCCAGCAGATCTCCCTGGCCCAGGTGGCAAGCTTCAACACCACGGACGCGGCCCGGTCCATCCTGCGGCGTGACCGGCAGAACGTGGCCACCATCTCCGCGAACACCGCCGGCCGGCCGCTGGGAGCGCTCACCGCGGACATCAAGGACCGCATGGCGGGAGTGCGGATCCCGCAGGGCTACGCGGTGAGCTACACCGGGGACCAGGCGAACATGGCAAGCTCCTTCAGCTCGCTGTCCTGGGCGCTGGCCGCCTCCCTGGTGCTGGTCTTCATGATCCTCGTGGTCCTGTACGAGAGCTTCCTCACTCCGCTGATCCGCATGCTCTCCATCCCCTGCGGGATCATCGGGGCGCTGGGCGCGCTTGCCGTCACGGGCAAGGCCATCGGGATCATTTCCTTCATCGGGCTGATCATGCTGGACGGCCTGATCTCCAAGAACGGCACGCTGCTCATCGACTACACGCACACCCTCATGAAGCAGGGCAAGCCCCTGCGGGAAGCGCTGGTGGAGGCGGGCATCACCCGGCTTCGGCCCATCCTCATGACCTCTGTCACGATGATCGTGGGCATGATGCCTCTTGCCCTTTCGCTGGGTGCTTCCAGCGAGATACGTTCGGGGATGGCGGTCGTGCTGATCGGCGGACTGGTGACCTCCACCGTGCTCACGCCCATTCTCCTGCCGGTGGTCTACACAATGATCGAAGAGCTTCGCGGCCGACACCGGCGGCCGGCCCCCGAAGGAGGGTACGAACGATGAGCGCCCCGCGTTCCCGGCGCGCCGTGATGGCAGCGGCGGTCATCGCCGCCGCACTGCTCACCGTCTCCTGCGGCAAGGGAAAGGCGAGCACGGCCCCGGACGAGAAGACCGTTACCGTGGCGCGCGCCGCGCCGGCCACGATCACCGTGTCCGTGGAGTACGCGGCGCGCATCCGGCCGAACCAGGAGATCGTGGTATCCCCCAAGATCCCCGGCCGCGTGGCGGATGTTCGCGCGGATGTGGCCCAGCCGGTCCGCCGGGGCCAGGTGCTGTTCACGCTGGAGAGCAAGGACGCCGACGCCCAGGCGCGCCAGGCCCGCGCCGCGCTGGAAAGCGCCCGGGCCAACCTCACCCGGACCAGCGACTCCTCGCTGTCCTCCCAGGTGATCCAGGCGCAGGCCGCGGTTGACCAGGCGCAGGTCCAGTACACGGATGCCCGGGACTTCGCGGACCGCACGGACAAGCTCTTTGCGCAGGGCACCGTCTCCCGCCAGCAGCGAGACGATGCGCGCGCCCGGGCGGACAGCGCGAAGATAGCGCTGGACACGGCGAAGCAGAGCCTGAGCCTCATCCAGGACAAGGGCGGTCCCCAGTCCACCGGCGTGGCCTCCACGCAGGTGGACCAGGCGCAGGCCGCCTCTGACCTGGCGCAGTCCCAGCTGGACAACACGGTGATCACCTCTCCCCTGACCGGGGTCGTGGCGTCCCGCAACGTGGATCCGGGAGAGCTCGTGGCGGTGGGCTCGCCGGCCTTCGTGGTCATCGACATGAGCACCATGACGGCGGAGGCCAGCGTGGACGAGGCCATGGTGCAGAAGGTGCGCCCCGGGGAGAAGGTCCCGGTGCGCGCCGACGCGGCCGGCACGTCCGTGATGGAGGGCGTCGTGGACACCGTGAGCCCGGCGCCGGATCCGCGCACGCAGGGCTACACCGTGAAGGTGCGCATCTCCGCGCCGGACCTGGTGCTGCGCCCCGGGATGCTCGCACGGGTCTCCTTCCCCGTGGACCGGCGTGCGAACGTGCTCGCGGTCCCCAACCAGGCGCTGGTCACCGAAAGTGGTCAGTCCTACGTGTACGTTGACGCGGGTGGCGTGGTGAAGAAGGTCGCGGTGCAGGCCGGAATCTCGGACGACTCGGAGAGCGAGATCACGCAGGGGCTCTCCGCGGGGGACCTCGTGATCACGGAAGGCCAGAGCTTCCTCAATGAGGGAGACAAGGTGCGCCTTTCACACTAGGAGCCCTCGATGGTGGTCCTCGTCATCAACAGCGGCAGCTCGTCCATCAAGTTCCAGATCATCCGCATGGAGGACCGATCCCGGTTGTGCGCCGGCCTCCTGGAGCGGATCGGGCTGCCGGACGGCAGCTTCATGTTCCAGCCGGCGCAAAGGGACGCGCAGAGGAGCTCCCTGTCCGTGGCGGATCACTCGCAGGGCATCGAGCTGATCCTGCGCGCCATCACGGACCCCGACGCCGGAGTGCTCGGCTCCATCGATGAGATCGATGCCGTGGGCCACCGGGTGGTGCACGGCGGAGAGGAGATCTGCCGGGCAGAACTGGTGACTCCGCGCATCGAGGCCATCATCGAGGCCTGCGCCCGGCTGGCGCCGCTTCACAACCCGGCCAACCTCATGGGCATCCGGGCGGTGGCCGCCCGGTTGCCGTCCGTGCCCCACGTGGCGGTCTTCGACACCGCGTTCCACGCCACGCTGCCAGAGGAGTCGTTCCTGTTCGGGCTGGCCTACGAGTGCTACCAGAAGCACGGGATCCGCCGCTTCGGGTTCCACGGCACCTCCCACCGCTACGTCTCGCGGCGCGCCGCCGAACTGCTCGGCCGGGACCCGCGGCATTTCACCTGCGTGAGCTGCCACCTGGGAAACGGTGCCTCCATCACCGCCATCCGAAACGGAAGCCCGGTGGACACGAGCCTCGGGTTCGGAACCATGTGCGGCATGCCCATGGGAACCCGGGCCGGAGACGTGGACCCGGCCGCGGTCCTGCACATGATCGACTCCCTGCGGATGAGCACGAAGGATGTCTACCACCTCCTGTACTTCGAGTCCGGCCTGAAAGGACTGTCCGGGCTGTCCAGCGACATGAGGGACGTGGAGCGGGCGGCCGCGGCCGGAAATGAGCGCGCCGAGCTCGCCCTGAACGTGTACGCTCACGGGTGCCGCCGTCAGATCGCGGCGGTGGCCTCCAGCCTGGGCGGCAGCCTGGACGCGCTCGTCTTCACCGCAGGGATCGGAGAGCATTCGGCCCAGACGCGCCGCCGGGTCTGCACCGGCCTGGAAGTGCTGGGTATCCGGCTGGACGATGAGGCCAACGCGGCCGCTTGCGGGGAAGCGCTCATCTCGGCCGGGACCTCGCCGGTGCCGGTGCTCGTGATCCCGACCAATGAAGAGCTGATGATGGCCATCGAGACCGAGGAGGTGGTGAACGGACCGCGGTGACGGTGGCGCGTTGATCCGGGTATCTTAGCTTCATGAAGTTGCTCCTTGCCTACATCCGCCCGTACCGATGGATGGTGATCCTTGCCGTGGGACTTGCGGCGGTGAACCAGGTCTTCTCGCTGCTGGATCCGCAGATCTTCCGCATTATCGTGGACCAATACGCGACAAAACTCTCCGGCATGCCCCGCGCGCAGTTCATCCAGGGCGTGGCGCTCCTGATCCTGGCCTTCGTTGGCGTGGCAATGGTCAGCCGCATCGCCAAGAACTTCCAGGACTACTACGTCAACGTCATCTCGCAGTCCGTCGGCGCGAATATGTACGCGGACGGGATCGCGCACTCCCTGCGCCTTCCGTACCGGGCGTTCGAGGACCAGCAGAGCGGCGCGGTCCTGCAGCAGCTCCAGAAGGCGCGAACGGACAGCCGGGACATGATCGGACAGGCGATCAACAGCGTGTTCCTTTCCGGGCTCACGCTGCTGCTCGTGCTGGGATACTCCCTGTTCGTGCACTGGTCCATCGCCGTGTCGCTGCTGATCCTGGCGCCGATCCTCGGCGTGCTGGTCTCCTCCCTGGGCCGGCGCATCAAGAAGGTCCAGGCCCGCATCTTCGGAGAGACGAACGCGCTGGCCGGCTCCACCACGGAGAGCCTCCGCAACATCGAGCTGATCAAGAGCCTCGGCCTGGAAACGCAGGAGATCGACCGGCTGAACGCCACCAACCAGAAGATCCTTGACCTGGAGCTCGCCAAGGTGAAGACGGTGCGCATGCTGATGTTTTTCCAGGGCACCGCCATCAACTTCTTCCGCGCGTTGTTCCTGCTGCAGATGCTCATCCTCGTCTACCTGAAGCTCATCACCCTGGGAGAGTTCTTCAGCATGCTGTTCTACTCCTTCGCCATCTTTTCCCCGCTGGGGGAGTTCGGGAACGTGATCACGAAGTACGCGGAAACAAGGGCGAGCCTGGACAACGTGCAGAAGATCCTGGCCCAGGAGCCCGCGCCACGGAATCCGGGCGGCATCGTGCCGGACGGCATCGAAAGCCTGGAGTTTGCCGGCGTCACCTACCGTCACCCCGGGGCGCGGGAGGCGGCGCTCAGCGACGTGAGCTTCCAGGCGCGCTCGGGGGAGAGCGTGGCGTTTGTGGGACCTTCCGGAGCCGGCAAGAGCACGCTGATCAAGCTGTTGCTCGGGCTGTACGCTCCGGACCAGGGCACCATCCTGTTCAACGGCGTGGAGTCGGGCCGGATCAACTACGACCTCCTGCGTACCCACGTGGGCTTCGTGCCGCAGTCCATCGAGCTGTTCGCGGGCACCATCCGGGACAACCTCGTGTTCGCCCGGCAGGGCGCCACCGACACCGAGTGCATGGAGGCGCTGGAAGCCGCGCAGTTGCGCGGCCTGCTCGAGCGCTCGCGGGAAGGGCTGGCAACGCGGATCGGGGAAGGCGGCCTGAAGCTATCCGGCGGCGAGCGCCAGCGGCTGGCCATTGCCCGGGCCCTGCTCCGGCGTCCCGACATCCTCATCTTCGATGAGGCCACCAGCTCCCTGGACACCGAGACGGAGCGGGAGATCACGCGCACGATCAACGGCATCATCGAGACCCGGCCCAGCTTCGTGACGCTCCTGATTGCGCACCGCCTTTCCACCATAGCGGGAGCGGACCGAATCGTGGTACTGAAGAAGGGCCGAGTGGCGGAACAGGGCTCCCACCTGGAGCTCCTGGGGGCGGCGGGGCTGTATGCCACGTTATGGCGCCAGCAGGGGCTGGAGCACGACGAGGACGGGGACGGGGTCCGTTCCGCCGCCGCGCAGGGCTGAAGAGGAGGTGTCTCATGGAGAAGCGGGTGCTGGGCCAGACCGGGCTTTCCCTGTCCATCCTCGGGTTCGGGGGCTTCCACCTCGTGGAGATCACCTCCGACGAGGCGTCACGGCTCCTGAACGCGTACCTGGACGCCGGCGGGAACTACATCGAGACAGCAGCCGGCTACGGTGACGGCGCCTCCGAGCGCAAGATCGGCGCCGCGGTCTCGCGCCGGCGTTCGGACTACGTCCTGGCCACAAAGAGCGTGGAGCGGACTCGTGACGGCTTCCTGCGGGGCCTGGAAGCCAGCTTGCGCAACCTGAAGACGGATCACGTGGACCTGATGTTCATGCATGCCGTGCAGACCGCGGAGGAGGCGGACGCCATCCTCGCTCCGGGCGGCGCGCTGGAGGGCGCCGAACGGGCGCGGCGGGACGGCAAGCTGAAGTTCGTGGCCATCAGCGGGCACGGCCGGCCCGACGGCCTGCTCCGGGCGGTGAAGCTGCATCGCTTCGACGCCCTCATGACCGTGTTCAACTACTTCGACCGGTTCAACTTCCCCGCGGTGGAGAGGGAGCTGGTGCCGCTGTGCCAGCAGAAGGGCACCGGGCTCATCGCCATGAAGGCCTTTGGAGACGGGTACCTCTTCCGCTCCCCGGCGCCCTCCCTGCGTTACACCCTGGGCATGCCGGTGGCCACGATCGTGGCCGGGATGAATACCGAGGAGCTGCTGCGCAAGGACCTGGAGATGGTCTCCACGCTGAAGCCCCTGACGGACGCTGAAAAGGAAGAGCTGTACCGGACCGCCCCGGAGCTGGGTGACTACGTCTGCCGGTTCTGCGGCAAGTGCGCGGTTGACGGGTTTGACCCGCAGACGGTCTTCCAGCTCGAGGCGGTATTCGACCGCCAGATGGATTCCCTGCGCGTGGGCGACGCTGCCCAGTACGCGCTGCAGGAACGCCTGAAGCATTGGTTTGCCCAGAAGGATGCCGCGCGCCGCGAGTACGGGGCACTGGCCGTGAAGGTGGACACCGGCAGGGACTACAGCGGGCTCTCCCGCCGGTGCCCCTACGGCATCGACGTGGACCGCAAGCTGAAGATCGCGCACGCCAAGCTGTCGGCAAACGGGTACCTCGCGTAGCCAGGGACGGCTGCCGCGGCCGCTGGTGGCGCCGTCAACCGTCCAGCACTTCCCTCACCAGGCGCGCGAGGCTGGAGAGCATGAATGGCTTCGCCAGCAGTTTCACCCCTTCCTCCAGTATCCCTCGCTCGGCGATCACGTTGGCGGTGTACCCGGAAACGTAGATGCATCGCAGCCCGGGGCGCTCGGCCTGCAGCCGCTCCGACAGGACCTTGCCGTTCATTCCCGGCATGACCACGTCGGTGATGAGCAGGTCTACGGCGCCGTCATGCCCGGCGGACGCCGCCAGCGCCTCCGCGGGCGTCCGGGCCGCGATCACGCGGTAGCCGAGCTCCCGGAGACCTGCCTCCGCGATCTCGAGGATCGACTCCTCATCCTCCACGAGGAGGAGGGTCTCCCCCTCGCCGCGCGGGATGAGCGGCTCGACATCTGAAGGTTCTGCCTCCGCATCGCCCCCGGTCTGCCGCGGAAGGTAGACGCGAAACGTGGCTCCCTGGCCCGGTTCGCTGTACACGGAAAGGAAACCCTGGTTCTGCCGAACGATCCCGTACACGGTGGCCAGGCCCAACCCGGTGCCCTTGCCCGGCCCCTTGGTCGTGAAAAACGGCTCGAACAGGTGTGCCTGGGTCTCCTTGTCCATGCCGGAGCCGGTGTCGCTCACCGTGATCACCACGTAGCGGCCCGGAGAAGCGTCCAGGTGCGTGGCGCTGTAGTCGGGGGTCACTTCCGTACTGCCCGTCTCCACCGTGAGCCGGCCCACGCCGGCGATGGCGTCACGGGCGTTCACCGCGAGGTTGGCGAGAACCTGGTCAAGCTGGGCGGGATCGATCATGACGTCCCCGGCCCCCGGATCCGGGTTCCACGCCAGCTCGATATCCTCCCCGATCAGGCGTCGGATCATGCTCTGGGTGCGCGCCAGGTGCTCGTTGACGTGGATGAGCTTCGGGCTGACGACCTGTTTCCGGGCAAACGCCAGGAGCTGCCCCGTGAGATCCGAAGACCGCCGGGCCGCGCGCTGGATCTCCAGGAGGTACTTCTGCAGGGAGTCGCCGGGACGCACGCTCCTCAGGGCTACTTCGAGGTAGCTCGTGATGACCTGCAGCATGTTGTTGAAGTCGTGCGCCACTCCCCCGGCCAGCTGCCCGACGATCTCCATCTTCTGCGCCTGCCGCAGCTGCGCTTCCAGCCGCCGCTGGGCGGTGATGTCCCGCT
>DASRZR010000059.1:0-3196 GCA_035686185.1 Spirochaetia bacterium
CGACGCGGTTCTGGTTGAGCTGGGGAACCGGCCACTTGTCCCAGCCGAACGCGGCGGCATAGCCGTCCAGGTTCTTCAGCAGCCCCTGCTTCGCAAACGAGACCATGGTGGGAAGCCGGATGAGATCCGGGGGGGTGTCGCCGGAGAGCAACCTCGGCGTCTCGTTGATGAGGTTCGTGAACTGATCCTGCTTGATGTTCCAGGTGACGTTCGGGTACTGCCGGGAGAACTCGTCAGCGAGCTTGAACGGAATGTCGAACCCCGTCTCGAAATAGGCATTGATGACGATCGGATCCTTGCCGATCGTCGGAACCCCTTGCGGAGAGGACGAGGACGTGGACGCTTCCTTGGACCCGGCGCCAAAGGTGACGGCCGTGGCCGCCAGAAGAAGCGGCAGGACAATGAGTGCTCTACATCTCATGCGCTGGTACCTCCCTCGTTTGCATGTGTGGTCCGCGACATCCCCTCACCGAGGGTCTGGATAGTTGACCTGCATCAGGCGGCCACGCTATGCTGGCCAATGTGAAAGTTGTTTCACAAAAGCCCTTTCAGGGGCATGATGCACCACGGGACCCTGTTCTGTCAACGTCTATCCGTGCAGAGGGACGCGCATGAAGGGTGACAAGATCCTTGTTCAGGATCACCACCGCGCCGTGGCGGGCCAGATCGCGGAACGGCTGCGGGGTCGCATCCGGGGCACACCAGCCCGCTACGTCATCGCCGTGGCGGGGGAATCCGGCAGCGGCAAGTCGGAGACGGCCCGGGCACTTGCGGATGCGCTCGGGGAAGCCGGACTGCCGGCCGCAATCCTCGGCCAGGACGACTACTTCACGCTGCCTCCACGGTCCAATGACGCCCGTCGGCGCCAGGACCGGGAATGGCTCGGGCCCCACGTGGAAGTCCGCATGGACGTGCTGGATGCGAACCTCCGGGACGCGGTGGCCGGCGCACCGATCATCGTCAAACCGCTCGTGGACTACGACGCGGATACCATTGGCGAGGAACGCCTGGATCTCGGAGGCGTTCGAGTGCTCATCGTGGAGGGGACCTACACCTCCCTGTTGAGACACGTGGACACGAGGGTGTTCATCGCGCGGGACAGGAGCGACACCCTCGCTCATCGCCAGGCCCGCCACCGGGGACAGGAGGCGGCTGACGCGTTCGTCGAACAGGTGCTGGTGATCGAGCACCTGATCATCGCCGGCCACCGCCAGCTTGCGGACTTCGTTATCACGCGGGACGACCAGGTCCTCGCCGCCCCTTAGGACCGGAGCGCAATGGGATTCACGAACAAGGTCCAGCTCATCACCTACCCGGACTCGCTGGGCGGCGGCCTCGCCGCGCTCCATGACGTGCTCCGCCACGACTTCCCGGGCCTCTTTCCGGGCGGGGTCCATATCCTGCCGCCGTTCCCCTCCTCCGGGGACCGGGGTTTTGCGCCGCTGGACTATGAGCGGATCTCCCCGGAGTTCGGCACGTGGGAGGACCTGCAGCGCATCGGCGCCGGCACGCCGATCATGCTGGACGTCATGGTGAATCACATGTCCCGGCAGTCTGCTCCCGTCCAGGACTTCCTGTCGCGCGGAAGCGCTTCCCCGTACGCGGACATGTTCATCACCCCGGACAAGGTGTGGAGGGACGGGCCGCCATCGGAGGCCGACCTGGCCCGGCTGGCCCTCCGGAGGGCATCCCCGTTTTCCCGCTACCGGGTCGGGGAGGACGGCAGGGAGGTCACGCTCTGGACCACGTTCGGACGGCAGGACCCTTCCGAGCAGGTCGACCTGGACTGGCGGTCCCCCGCCTACCGCCGCTTCATCGGTGACGTGCTGCAGGGACTCCATCGCCGCGGGGTCAGCCTCGTGCGGCTGGACGCCATCGGCTACGTGGTGAAGAAGCCCGGCACGGATTGCTTCTTCGTGCAACCGGACATCTACGAGTTCCTCCGGTGGATCCGGGGGCTCGCCGATGGCATGCGCATCGAGATCCTTCCCGAGCTGCACGCCCGGCCGGAGCTCCAGGAGGCGTTGGGCGCCGAGGGGTACTGGACCTACGATTTCATCCTCCCGTACGCGATCCTCGAGGCGCTCCTGCGGGGCGAGCCGAGCCTGCTCCGCCGGCACCTCGGCCGACGGTCCCCGCGGCAATTCACGATGCTCGACTGCCACGACGGGATCCCGCTGAAGCCAGACCTGGACGGCCTGTATGATCCGGCCAGCGCCCGGGCCGTCGCGCAGGCCTGCGGGGACCGGGGCGGGAACTTCAGCCGCATCGTGTCCCCCTCCCATCGGGACCCCGACGGGTTCGACGTACACCAGATCCGCTGCACGTACTACTCGGCGCTGGGAGAGAGTGACGAACGGTACCTCGCCGCAAGGGCCATCCAGCTCTTCGCGCCCGGGGTGCCCCAGGTCTACTACGTGGGGCTGCTGGCAGGAGGCAACGACGCGGAGGCCGTGCAGCGCACCGGTGAAGGCCGCGAGATCAATCGGCACAACTACACCCGGCGGGAGATCCAGGAGAACGTCCGCCGGCCGGTGGTCCGGAAGCTGATGGATCTCCTGCGGTTCCGCAACACCTACCCGGCGTTCGACGGGTCGTTTCGGATACTGCCGGCCCACGCCTCCGAGCTGAAAATGCGATGGGAAAACGGACGGGATGCCTGCACGCTTGCCGTGGAGTTCCCGGCCGGCCGCGCCTCGATCGAATACCTGGACCGTTCCGGGCGGACCGTCAGCGACCTGCTGTGAGGCGCCGCGCGGTGACTACGTGGTCCCGCGCTCGATCACGGTGAGCTGAAGCCGCGTGTTCTGCAGGGGCCGGCCGTGGTCCGCGATCCGCGACATGAGCATCTCCGCGGCGAGCCGGCCCGATTCATCCAGGCCCTGGTCCACGGTCGTCAGCTCCAGGTAGTCCGAGAGGTCCGTCCCGTCAAACCCGATCACGGAGAGGTCCTGGGGGACGCGGAGCCCCCGGGCGCGCGCCGCGCGGAGGAAGTGGGCGGCGTGGAGGTCCGAGTAGGTAAACACCGCGTCCGGAGGGTTCGGAAGGCCAAGGAGCCCTTCCGCCTGCTGCAGGATCCCTTCCCGGCTGAACGGCGCCCGGCTGACGTGCTCCTCCGCGAGGGCCACGCCCTGCTCCTTCAGCCCGAGTCGGAAGCCCTCCAGGCGCAGGTCGCTCAGGTGGATGATGTGCTCCG
>DASRZR010000060.1:0-6494 GCA_035686185.1 Spirochaetia bacterium
AGCTGAAGGCCGGGGCGTCCTTTGCCGACCTCGTGCTGAAGTACTCGGAGGACAACAAGTCCAAGTACAGCGGCGGGCTGTTCAACACGTTCTTCCGCAACGACGCGCAGAACCGGCAGTTTCTGGGCGCCAACTTCTTCGATGCCCTGTTTCGAATGAAGACCGGGGAGACCAGCGGCGTGCTGCAGTCCAACCTTGGATTCCACATCGTCCAGGTGGTGGACCGGCAGGACGCGCGCCTGCTGGCGTTGACGGACAAGATCCCGCCCCAGAACCAGGTGACGGTGCACGATGCCATCAACCAGAACATCGTGGCGCAGAAGCAGGCGGACGCCTACAAGGCGGCGCTCGCCGATATCATCGCGGACCTGAAAAAGACCGCGGAAGTCAAGATTTTCGACGACAACATCAGCTGGCAGTAGGGCTCGCGCGCTGAGCGGGCCTCTCTCGAGGTGATCCATTGGGCGCTCGCAGGAAGGCGCGCATCGTCGCATTCCAGTCCCTGTACCGACACGATCTCTCCGGCGCCGGGCTGGCCGAGCTCATGGACTTCTCCTGGATGGAAGGAGAGAAGCAGGAGCGCGCGCCGGAGGACACGCTCGCCTTTGCCCGCCTGCTCATCCAGGGCGCGCTGGAGAACCTTCCCCTCATCGACGAGACCATCCGCGGCCAGCTGGAGAACTGGGACTTCAGCCGCCTGAACAAGGTGGACCTCGCGATACTGAGGATGAGCGTGTACTGCCTGCTGTTCCAGGCCGACATCCCGCCCACTGTCACCATCGACGAGGCCGTCGACATCTCCAAGAGCTACGGGACCGCGGACTCCTACCGGTTCGTCAACGGCGTGCTGGACGGGGTGCGCAAGAAGCTCGCCCTGCCGGGAGGCTGAGCCACGGTGCGAAAGGCCGTGCTCGCGGGCGGCGTGGGGGCACTGCTCATCGCGGGAGTGGCGGCCCTGCTCCTGCTTCGCCGA
Source organism: Spirochaetia bacterium (assembly GCA_035686185.1). GTDB lineage: Bacteria > Spirochaetota > Spirochaetia > SZUA-6 > Fen-1364 > Fen-1364. The sequence goes on from DASRZR010000060.1 coordinate 974, forward strand.
CCGGCGCCGGTGCCGGACGTCGGGTTCGAGAACCTGCTGGCCCGCGTGGATGCTTCTCTCTCCCAGGGCTACCTCTCCACGGCGGCTGACGCGCTGCGCTCCTTCCGGGGCGTGCGTCCCGCGGAAGCAGACCAGTTGCGGATCCTGAAGCGCGCGTTCGAGATCGGCCGCAGCTCGGGGGACTATACGCTGCTGGCGCTTCTGTCCGACAGGGCGCGCGCCGCCAACGCTCGCAGCCCCCGGATTCGATCGGTTGCCGCCTACGCGTTTCTGCGCACCGGCCGGGTGGCGGACGCCCTTCAGCTGTTTTCGGGAAGGGCGCCCGGCGAGCAGGAGACGCTTCGGGGAGAATCCCTGCTGCGGTCCGGGGCGGCGTGGGCAGGATCCGACGAGCTCTCACGGGACGTGCTCGCCCTGGAATCCTCCGCGGATCCATCCGCTTTCGAGCGTGCCGCGATCCGGGCGGATGAGGCGCGTCTTTCGCTGGATGGCGCGGTGCTCGCCATGAAGCAGGGCACGCCTTCCCGGGCGGTTGCTATCGCAAGAACAGATCTCACCGATCCCCGTTTCGACGAACCCGCGGGCCTCATCCTCTACGACGCCGGCGCCGGGCAGGAAGCCATCCCCCGGCTCACCCGTCGCTTCACCACGGGAGCCGGTGCCGGCCAGATCGGCTTCGTGCTGTCCGACCTGGCCGCGGGGGCGGGGAACGTCGCCCTTGCTCAGGCGTGGCTTCGGAGAAGCCTCCCCCTGGCGCCCACGGCCTCCTGGACGCCGTACGCTGACCTGGCGGTCTTCTCGCTCCAAAGGGGTGACCTTGCGGCCGCTTCGCGGCGGCTGCAGGATGGGCTGGCATTCTTTCCGACTTCTCGGGAGCTGCGCCTGCTGAAGGCGCGCGTCCTGGCCCGCGCGGGAGACACGGCCGCTGCGTCCACCATCCTGGGCTCCCTGCTGGTGGAGCGGCCGGCCGACACGGAGGCAGCCCTGCTGCTGCTGTCTCTCCAGGGCCCTGTGATGTCGCCCGAGGCCCTGCGCGCCCGGCTGTGGAAGGTGTTCGATCTGGCGCCGACGGATGCGGCCGTGTTCGATCGCCTGGCATCGGCGCTCAGCGCATCGGGGGATTGGGACGGCCTGCGGATCGCGGCGGAGGAGCGCCAGGCGGCGGGGGGCGCGCCGGATGCGCACGCGCTGCTCCTGGAGGGCTTCGCGGCGGCCATGCGCGGCGACGACGACGCGGCGCTTGTCGCCTTCCGTGAGGCGGATCATCTGGCCGGTGACGGCACGGGCCGGTTCGACGCGGCGCTCGTGCTGCTGCGCCGCGGCCGTGCGCGCGAGGCGCGTGACGAGCTGGAGGCCGCCGCCGGCGAGGTGCAGGCCCGCGCCGATGCGGCGGGGAAGCCGCAGTTTCTCAGCCGGGTGGAAACGGCGCGCGGGGCCGCGCTGATGCTGGACGGCGATTTCGAGAGCGCCGCGGCCGCGCTCGCGCGGGCCCGGCAGCTGGATGGGAACAACCTGCGGGCATCGCTGCTGATGCGCAAACTTGAAGCGGGCGGTCAATAATGCTATCGTGGCAGGCCCGGGCGCCCGGGAAGGGAGATACCATGCCGAACAAGAACGACACGACGAACTGCATCATCGGAGAAGGCTCCATCTTCGACGGCCGCTTCTACGTGAACGGGTCCATCATGATCGAGGGCAAGTTCCAGGGTGACATCCGCACGGATGACCAGCTCTTTGTCGGACCGACCGGCAAGGTGAAGACGGACATCCAGGCCCGCAAGGTCACCATCGCGGGCACGCTGATCGGCAACATCTCCGCTTCCGAGGAGGTGACGCTGCTGCACACGGGGAAGGTGCTGGGAAACATCGTGACACCGAAGCTCAGCGTGGAGCCGGGCGTCATCACGGAAGGCAAGGTCACCATCACCTCCGGCCAGTCCGACGAAACGCGCCGCATCATCGAGGATTCTTTCGGAACCGAGACCGAGGATGCGTTCTCTTCCATCATCAAGGAAAAGAAAAGGGAAAAGACGCGGGAGAAGGACAAGGAAGAGAACGGAAAATAGCTCCCCATGATCCGGCTCAAGAACGAAAAGGAAATCGCCGGCATCCGCGCCTCAGGGGCCGTGCTGGCGGAGACGCTGAAGGCGACGCTCACCGCGATCCAGGAAGGGGTCACCACCCGGGAGATAGACGCGTTCGCGCGGTCGCGCATTGAGCGGCGGGGCGGGCGGCCCGCCTTTCTCGGCTACATGAACTACCCGGCCTCCATCTGCATCTCCCTGAACAACGAGGTGATCCACGGGATACCGGGGCCGCGGCGCCTGAAGGCGGGAGACCTGGTGAGCCTGGACGTGGGCGTGGACCTCAACGGCTACTTCTCGGATTCCGCGCTCACCGTTTCCGTGGGCGCCACCACGCCGGAGCGCCAGCGGCTGATGACGGTGACGCGGGAGTGCCTGGAGCGCGCCGTGCAGAGGGCGCTGCCGGGAAACCGCATCAGTGACATCTCCCGCGCCGTCTACGAGCACGCCACCGCGGCGGGCTGCGGCGTGGTGCGGGAATACTGCGGCCACGGGACCGGCTTTGCCATGCACGAGGACCCCCAGGTGCCCAACTACGTCGGCTCGGGCCCGAACCCGCGCCTGAAGGAAGGGATGGTCCTGGCCATTGAGCCGATGGTGAACGCCGGCACCGGAGACATCGAGCTGTTGGATGACGGCTGGACGGTGGTGACCGCGGACGGCCGGGACTCGGCGCACTTCGAGCACACGGTAGTCGTGCTGCGTGATCGCGTGGAAATCCTCACCCTTTTCCATTAGAATAGCCGGTACATGCGAAAAGAGTTCCTCTCCTACCAGTCCGTGCGCAACAACGCCATCAAGCTGGGTCATCGCATCCACGCGGAGGGGTTCTTCCCGGACGTCATCTACGTGTCGCTGCGCGGCGGCGCCTACATGGGCAACGTGCTGAGCGAGTACTTCAAGCTGAAGCGCCGGGACCGGCGGCCGGTGTACTACGCGGCGGTGGTGGCGCGTTCCTACCGGGACATCGGCCTGCAGGACCGCGTGCGGGTGGACGGGTGGACGTACAACCCGGAATACCTGCGCAGCGGGGACAAGGTGCTTCTGGTGGATGACATCTTCGACACCGGCCGCACGGTGAATCACCTCGTGCAGATCATCATGGACAAGGGCATTCCCCGCGAGGACCTGCGCGTGGCGGTGCACGACTACAAGATCCGCCGCTACCTGGGGAAGGAGTTGCCCGTCCAGCCCGACTACTGGTGCCGCCGGCACGAGCTGGCCACGCCGGACGACGACTTCTGGATCCACTACACCAGCCACGAGCTCGTCGGTCTGACGGAGGCAGAGAAAAAGGAGCACTACTACGCGGAAGATCCCGAGCTCGCCGGAATCTTCTAACACGCGAACCGCCGGATCGCTCCTCGTCCTCGTCCTGGTCTTCACTGCCGCCATCGCGGGAGCCCAGGCCCCGTCGGACGCCGCGGCCGCCGGCAGCGCCTCCCCGGGTGTCCTTTTCGTCTCTCCGCCCTCCGGCGTCTACGCCACGGACCAGGTGCTCCGCGTGGAAAGCGCGGAGCCGGGGCTTCGGTTGCGCTACTCCTTCCGGGACACGGCCGGAGTGGCGGGACCCTGGATTCCCTACCGTGGCCCGGTGTCCCTGGACGCTGCCGTCGGTGAACAGCGGGACTACCGGGTCCTGGTGCGCGCCGACGCGGACGGCGTGCCGCGTGATGGCCGCGAGATCTCCGTTCGTATCGACAAGCGAATACCTCCCGCGCCGCGGATCACCCCCGACTCCGGGACGTACTGGGATTCTCTCCCCGTGAGCTTTGCCGCCTCTCCCCAGGACACGGTGTACTACGCCGTGCAGGGAGACGTGGTGCGCCAGCCCGTGCGCTGGGACGGCAGGAATCTGGCGTTGGGCCGGCCCAACGAGCAGGCGGACTACGTGGTGCAGGCCTACACGGAGAGCCAATCCGGGGTGAGGAGCCGGATCGTGAGCGCCCGCTACCACGTGGACGCGCGCGCCGCGGCGCTGGACCTGCTGAGCCCGGTCTCGGGCACGTTTGCCAACCCGCAGGCGCTCGCCGTCACTTTCCGCAACGTGGCGTGGGTGCGCTACACCCTGGACGGTTCCGACCCGGCAACGGGTGGAACGGCCTACACGGGTCCGGTCACGGTGGACCGCCAGGGCACCGTCACGATCCGCGTGGCGGCCCAGCCGCTGTCTGCGGCCCGACCGGTCCTGCGCCGGGAGGTGTCCGTTACCTACACCCCGGCGGAAGGCACCGGGCTTCGGCTGGACACGGAGAGCGGCAGCTACCCGGCGGGCATCTCTCCCCACGTGCTCTCCTTTCCCGGGGGGAGCCTGTACGGCGCACTGTGGGACAAGACTCCCACGGAGTCCGACCTGCTCGTGACCACGGGCATTCCCGTCAGTTCGCAGACCGGCGGGCCTTCGCCGGTTGTCATTAGGCTGCGCGCGCTTTCCGATTCGGGAGACTGGGGCCCGGAGTACCGCTACTTCTACTTCGTGGGCAACGGGGAGCCGGCCGCGCCGCGGGTGGCGTTGCAGAGCACGGGCACCGGGCAGGGGCCGGGCCGGGCACAGGTCACGGCGCCGGAAGACTGCCTCCTCTCGATGACCACGGACGGTACCGCGCCGGACCCGCGGACCACCGCCTCGTCGACCTGGGTGGACGTCCCCTCAGCCCCCGGCGCGGCCGCTTCGATCAAGGCCGTGGCAGTGGACGGCTCGGGAGCCCGGAGCGCGACGACGGAGGCCCGGCTCTCGGCGGCCTCCGCGGCGGGCCCGGCGCCGGTGGCAAGCTTCGGTGCCGGGCCAGTGGCGGGAACGGCCGTGCTGAGCGTGGCCTCCGGCTCACGGGCAGTCGCGTACGAGCTGACGTCGGACGGGTCGGACCCCCGGCCCCCGAGCGTGGATTCACCCCGCCTGGAGACGCCGCTTTCGGTTTCGGTGCCGTTCGGGGCGGATCGCACGTTCAAGGCGCGAACAGCGCTGCTGGACGACGCCGGGCGCGCGTCCGCTCCGTCGGAAGTGGTGAGCTTCACGGTGAACCGCGAACCGCCCAGGGAGCCCAAGCCGGTGCCCCCTCCCGGCCTCCTGGACGAGCCGGCCTCGGTGGCACTGGGTTCCGCGGCGCGAATGTACTTCACGATGACCGCGGATGGCAGCACGCCGAAGGACCCTGATCCGAGGACGCTGCAGCCGGCCACGTTCATATCGCTTCCCGGCGTTTCCGGAACGGCCGTGACCTACCGTGTGAAGCTCGTGGCAGCAGACAACCAGGGCAACCTCACGGAGGTCTACGGTCCGCTGGTGTACACCGTGGACCTGAGGCCCCCGGTAGTGCCGCCCATGAAGGGAATCACGGACGGCGGGCGGTACAGCACACGGCAGGTCAGCCCGGTCCTGGATGAGAGCGCATGGACAATCCGCTACACCGCCACGAATGACGGCAGCGAACCGGCGG
>DASRZR010000061.1:0-8547 GCA_035686185.1 Spirochaetia bacterium
TCCTGGTGAGCTTCGGCGCGTTTATCGACGTACTGAGCGCCGCCTTCGTGTCCCTGCTGATCGCGCGGGAAGAGAACGTGTGGACCGAGGTGGAAACAGAGAGCTTTATTTAGCGGCGGGGGCCGTGAGCGCCGCCGCGGAGGCCGCCGGCTTCAACCGGATGGCGAATCCCACGCCACCCGAGATCATGAGCGCGTCCCAGAATGGCTGCCCGGCGCCGTCCCAGAAGTGGTACACCGGGTAGAACGCCCGGACGTTGAACACGAGGTCCACCGGTTCCGAGACGTGCCAGCGCAGGAAGGCGCGCGTCTCGGGGTAGAAGAACCTCCCCTTGCCATAGAACCACCCTACGGCGCTGTCCTCGTCCGACTTCACGGAAGAGCCGGTGTTCTGAAACTCCGCCGGGACCCGGGCAAAGAAGTCCAGCCCGATGGCGCCGCCGAGGGTAAGGTTCGTGGCGATCGGGAAGCGCACCCCGGCCTGAAGGGACAGGATGGCCCCGATGGTGAAAAACCCCAGGCCGTTCTCCGACTGCGTGATCTCGGCCGCGCCGGCGTTGGAGTTCCACCGGTAGTACCATCCCAGCAGCTCCAGGCCGGGCTCCACGAACATCGGGCCGGCCACGGCAATCGGCACGGAAACACCGATCATCGGTGCGACGCCCATGGACGGGTCTTCGGAATCGGACGGCTGGGGATTGGGGTGGCTGGCCAGTATCAGCAGGCTGGCGTTGGCGTCCACCTCGTCCAGGGGAAGTGAAAACGGAAACGCCCGCCAGGAGACGCCGGTCAGCAGCAGCAGGGAGCCCAGGAGCAGGAGCGCGGACCGGCACTTCATGCAGAGGAATATAGCACGTGTTTGAAATCATGAAAGGTACGTGATAGATAGAACGGCATGACGCGGCGGACTTTCCTGGCGATGATCGTGGCGATGAGCGTGGGACTCGTCTTTCTTCGCCCCCTGCACGCGGATGGTACGGTTCCCGGCAGCACGCCCGCAACGGCGCCCACCTGGGACCCGTGGACGTTCGACTACATCCTGCGGCTGTTCGGCGCCGACGTGGGCGTGGGATACCGCGGCCTGTCGCTCGTTCCCGGCTACCAGACCACCCTGTGGGCCTACGTCGGCGGCGGATACGAGGGTGAGCATCTCTACCGGGACCCCACCGGCGCCATCCCGTCCCCGGACTCCCTCAGCTCCAGCGCCGACCCGTCGTTCAACAGGATCGAGGGCGCGTGGCGCCTGGGCATCGAGCAGGGGCTGGCGTGGAACCCGCGGATCTCGGAGAACCTGCTGGAGACGTTCCTCTTCTACCGCGGCCGCTACGACCTGAACACGGCAGCCTCCGGGTCGCTGCTGGCCCAGGCGCCGCTCAGCGTACTGCCGGACCGGGACGCCTCCCTCCTGAACACGCTGCAGCTCGGCTTTGCGTACAACGATCTGAACACGAACGGCCACCGGGTCCGGGACGGCGTTCTCGCGGAGACCACTGCGGAATGGGGGCCGTCATTCCTGGGCAATACGATCCAGGGAGACTCAGACTTCATCCGGTTCAACGCAAACCTCACGTGGTTCGCCCCGCTGTACGACGCGGCGCCGGACCGACGCCTGAACCTCTTCAGCGTGTACGTGGGAGACTTCCTGTCCGCTGACTACGCGGTGGGCCTGAACGGGACCCAGGTGCCGCTGTACGTGCGGCAGACCTTCGGCGGCCGCACGCAGGACACGGCGCTCGGCGCCCAGGTGCGGGGAGTGGACAAGGGTGCCTACGACACGAACCTGAAGGCCGTGAACAACCTCGAGGTCCGCGTCAACCTGCCGGCCATTCCCAGCCAGGGAATAGCGGCGGCCATCCTGCCGCGCGTCCTTTCCGACCTCGTGCCGAACGTGGTGCCCGGCGTCCTTGCCTACGTGGATACCGGCCTGTACGACCAGGTGGGAGAGCCCGGAATCACGGCCCCGGCGTCCGGCTTCGTCGCCTCCACGGGAGCGGGCCTGTACGCCGAGGTGCCGGGATTCGGCAGCGTGCTCGCGTACTTCGAGTACCGCCTGGACCACGCCAACTCGCAGGGCGACCGCCTGCGCCTGTTCGTGCTGGAGTTCGGGATGCAGTTCTAGGCAGGTGAGGGGTCCCCAGCCGCAGAGCGGCGCCGAAGGCGACGCCCTACCGGCCCGAAGGCTGGGGAGCTCAGGGGCCGGGAGCTCACCGGCCCGGATCTCTCCTACAGAATATTGCTCGCCAGCTCTGCCAGCTTGGACCGCTCGCCTTTCTCCAGCGTGACATGAGCGTACAGCGGCTCGCCCTTCATCTTGTCGATGAGAATGGTCAGGCCGTTGGACCGGGAGTCCAGGTAGGGCGTGTCGATCTGGTACGGATCCCCGGTGAACACCACTTTCGTGCCTTCCCCGGCGCGCGTGATGATGGTCTTCACCTCGTGCGGGGTGAGATTCTGCGCCTCGTCGATGATGAAGAAGATCTTGGACAGGTGACGCCCGCGGATGTAGGCGAGCGGGGTGATCACCAGCTTGCCGTTCTCCACCAGGTCGTGGATGCGCTTGCTCTCCGGTGAGCTTTCCTCGAACTGGTTCTGGATCAGCGTGAGGTTGTCGAACAGCGGCTGCATGTACGGGTCCAGCTTGCTCTTGATGTCCCCCGGCAGGAACCCGATGTCCCGGTTGGAAAGCGGCACGATGGGCCGGGCGAGGTAGATCTGCTTGTAGCTGGAGCGCTTCTCCAGCGCGGCGGCCAGCGCCATGAGCGTCTTTCCCGTGCCGGCCTTGCCGGCCATGGTGACCAGCGGGATGTCATCGTTGAACAGCGCGTCCAGGGAAAACGTCTGCTCCGCGTTGCGGGGATCGATACCGTAGGCGCGGCGTTTCTGGATATGGCGGAACGCCTTCTCTTCCCCCACGTAGGTGGCGAGCGTGCTCTTGCTCTGGTTCCTGATGATGTAGTACTCGTTGGGAAACGGCTCGCGGTCCAGCTCGAATCGGTCCCGGGCCACCATGCCTTCCTGGAACAGCTCGTCGATGAGCCCGGCCTCCACGTCCTCCAGGACGCGCTTGCCCTTGTACAGCTCGTCTATGTTCGTGACCTTGCCGGTCTCGTAGTCCTCCGCCTTGATCCCCAGGCTCTTCGCCTTCATGCGGACGTTGATGTCCTTGGACACCAGGCACACGCGCTCCTTGCCGTGCGCCGTGGCCAGGTTGAACGCGAGCGCGATGATGCGGTGGTCCGGCTTGTCGTCCTGGAACACCTCCCGCAGCGCCCCGTCCAGGCGCACGTTCGTCTCCACCAGCAGCGTGCCGCCGCTTCGAAGCCGGATGCCCTCGTTCAGGAGGCTGTCCCCTCCCATGGCGTCCAGCTTGCGGGAGAACTCCCGCGCGTTGAAGTTGATGATCTCGTTGCCCTTCTTGAACTTGTCGATCTCCTCCAGCACGGTGATGGGGATGACCACCACGTGCTCCTCGAAGGAGTTGACGCAGTCGTGGTCGTACAGGATGACGTTCGTGTCCAGGACAAAGATCCGGTTGTTTCCTCCCAGTACTGTCATGGGGAAAGTGTAGGATGCCGCCGGCGCCGCGGCAAGGGCTGACCCGTGGCCGGACCGTTCACCGTCACGGTACCCTTGGAGAAGGGGAGCATGGGCCCCGGAGGTGTGGCATGAAGGTCCGGTGGTCGCGGGGAGCGGTTCTCCTGTCACTCGGCGTGGCGCTGGCCGGGTGCGCGTCGTTGCCGAGGGCCGGGCTGGAGGCCCGGCAGTTCCCGATCACCGTGGACTACGGGCAGGCGCTGGGGGACCTGATCCGGTCCGGCAACTACCAGTGGGTCTACTCGGAGGTGAACCCCGGGAACTTTCCTCCGTCCGGGACAGGAAGCCGCGCGGAGACCGCCTGGCTGGTAAGGCTGAACCCGGTGGTGCCCATCGACTCCCTGGTGGCCGGGCAGAAGGCGCTGGGCCGGCACCCGGCCGACCTGCGGGAGCTGCTCACGTTCGGCCGGATGTATCCCGACGTCCAGCGCAGCGCGTCCATCGTCGGGTTCGGATCCTGGCGCGTGTACCCGACCATCACCTACGTCAACTTCGGCCCCGCGCCCATGGCCCAGTGGACCGTCCGGGCCTTTGAGAACTTCTATCCCACGCTGATCCACAACCTGCTGGGCCGGTCCGTGGTGCTTATCCAGGAGGACCAGATCCCTGACTATGACACACCCGGCTTCTTTGCGTGTTTCCTCCAGGACGCGCCGGGACCCGGCGGTGGATAGGCTTCCGCCAGCTCCCGCGGGCCGGCCTCAGGTTCCCAGGGCGAGCTGAAGCCCCACGGCCACGGCGATGGCGGCCAGCACGGGGAAGATGGCGTTTCGAGCCTTCAGGGCGAGCAGCGCGGCGCAGCCTCCGGCTGCCAGCCCGATCCACGGGCGGCCTTCCACCACGGTGAGGATACCGGGGAAGATCAGGCTGCCCAGCGCGGCGTAGGGAAAGAACGAGAGCCAGCGCCGGACCCAGCCGGGAAGCACGACACGGCGCCCCAGCACCATCGGGATGGCGCGCGGGATGAACGTGACAAGGCACATGCCGGCAATCATCACCCAGATCATGCCGACTCCTCCCGGATGATCTCATCCGCGCTTCCCCCTGCCACCAGCGCGCCGAGACCCGAGGCCAGGAGGATGGCGATGACGATACGCCACCCTCCGGGAACGGAGGGTATGGCCAGGGAAGCGCCCCAGGCGACCAGGCCGCCGGCAACCGCCACCAGGCCGTTCAGCAGGGACTTGCGGACCCCCGGCACGAGGATGGCGATGAACATGGCGTACAGCGCCACGCCCATGCCACGGGCGATCACCGGCGGAATGAGGGAAGAGAAACCGGCGCCCGCGAGCGTGCCGCTCAGCCACGCCAGGTAGACGGTGGTGATCAGCCCGAGGAAGTAGCGGATGCCGAGGCGCTCTTCCATGGAGGCCACCACGAACGTCTCATCCGTGATCCCGAAGGCGAGCACGAACGGGAGCACCGGGTACAGCGGATGGCCTTCCCGCTTGAGCGGGAGCCTCCGGGACAACGCCACGCTCATCAGGAAATGGCGGAAGTTCAGGACGAGCGTGGCCAGCACCACGGCAAGCGCGGAGGCGCCGCCGGCAAGCAGGCCCAGCGCGGCGAACTGGCTGGCGCCCGCGTACACGAAGAACGACATGCCCCCGGCCTGCAGGACGCTCAGGCCGGTATGCGTGGCAAGGACCCCGAATGCCATGGCCATGGGCACATAGCCCACGGCCACGGGCAGGCCGGCCCGAATCCCTCGAAACACCTCTGCCGCCGGGTCGGTGTGCATGATGCGGCAGGGTGGCATGAAATCGGCGGGTGTATCCAGTGTCGCTGCCGTTGGTGTATGCTCCCGGCCAAGGAAACCAACTGATGGGACTGCTCACGGGAAAGAAAGGGATCATTCTGGGCGTTGCCAACGACAGGAGCATCGCCTGGGGAATCGCGCAGAAGGCGCACGAGGAGGGGGCGTCACTGGCGTTCACGTACCTGAACGAGGTGTTCGAGAAGCGCGTGCGGCCGCTGGCGGAGAGCGTGAACGCGGACCTCATCCTTCGCTGTGACGTATCCAAGGACGCGGAAGTAGAGGGCGCCTTCCAGGAAGTAGAGCAGAAGTGGGGCTCGCTGGACTTCCTCGTGCACTCCGTGGCCTACGCGGGGCGCGAGGAGCTGCGCCAGCCGTTTCACCAGACCACGCGGGAGGGCTGGCGACTGGCGCTGGACATCAGCGCCTACTCCCTGGTGGCCGTGACGCGCGCGGCGCTTCCACTCATGAAGAATGGCGGCTCGGTTCTCACGCTCACCTACCTCGGCGCCCAGCGGGCGGTGCCGAACTACAACGTCATGGGAGTGGCCAAGGCGGCTCTTGAATCCACCGTGCGCTACCTGGCCGCCGAGCTGGGGGAGAAGGGCGTGCGCGTGAACGCCATCTCCGCCGGGCCCATCCGCACGCTCGCTGCCACGGGGATCTCCAACTTCAGCGAGATCTTCGGCATCATGGAGAACCGCTCCCCCATGCACCGGTCCGTGACCACGGCCGAGGTGGGAAGCTCCGCGCTGTACCTGCTTTCCGAGATGTCCACCGGCGTCACCGGCGAGGTGCACTTCGTGGACACCGGGTACAACATCGTCGGCCTGTAGCCTCCGGGCCGCACTCCCGTGGCCCGGATCATCTCCTGGAACGTGAACGGGCTGAGGGCGGCCCTGCGCCGGCAGGCGCTGGCGCCGGTGTCCCGGCGCGCTCCCGACGTTCTGTGCCTGCAGGAGGTTCGTGCCCGGGAGGAAGAGGTAGGACACGTGCTGGCCCGGATGCGCTGGCAGGGGTTTGCCTCCTGCCGCCGGCCCGGCTATTCGGGCACCGCCATCCTCTGCCGGCGCCCGCCGCTTTCCTGGGCGGATGGCATGGGTCACCGGCTTTCGGACTCCGAGGGCCGGGTGACCACCGCGGAGTTCCCGTCCCTGTACGTGGTGAGCGTGTATGTGCCCAACAGCCAGCACGGCCTGCCGCGTCTGCCAGTACGGTTGCGGTGGGACCGCGCCTTCCGTGCGTACGTGAAGGACCTGGAGCGGAAGAAACCGGTGGTGTTCTGCGGGGACCTGAACGTGGCCCACCAGGAGATCGACCTCGCGCGGCCGCGGGACAACAGGATGAACCCGGGGTTCACGGATCGCGAGCGCGCGAGCTTTTCCCGGCTCCTGGGCTCCGGCTTCGTGGATACGTTTCGGGCTCTGCACCCCGAAGAAGAGGGCCGATACACGTGGTGGCGGGTAGCCTCGGGATCCCGGGAACGGAACATTGGGTGGCGGATCGACTACGTGTGCATTTCCGAGGCGCTGAGGCCCCGTCTTTTGCGCGCGTTCATCCTGGATTCGGTCATCGGCTCCGACCACTGCCCCGTGGGCATCGACCTGGACGGGGACCTGTAGCCGGGCGGCCCCGCGGAGGCGTCTCCCGTCAGCTTGACGGGATGATCATCTCGTTCTCTTTCAGCTCGATGTCGTGCGCGGAGCCCTCCCGGATGCTCACCGCGGAGGCCAGCGTGATGCGCGCCTTCTGCTGAAGCTCCGGGATGCTGAGGGCGCCGCAGCTTACCATGGTGCTTCTCATCTTCTCCAGCGTGATCTCCAGGTTGTCCTTGAGGCTTCCCGCGTACGGCACGTAGCCATCCACGCCTTCCTCGAACCCGAGACCCGCGCCGCCGCCCTCGTGGTAGCGCTGCCAGTTTCGCGCCCGGTTGGAGCCTTCCCCCCAGTATTCCTTGACGAAGTTGCCGCCGATGCGCAGGCGCCGGCCCGGCGCCTCGTCGAACCGGGCAAAGAACCGTCCCATCATCACGAAGTCCGCGCCCATGGCCAGCGCCAGGACGACGTGGTAGTCCTGAACGATTCCGCCGTCCGAGCAGATCGGCACGTAGATGCCGGTCTCCCGGCGGTAGGCCTCCCGTGCCTGCGCCACCTCGACGAGCGCGGTGGCCTGCCCCCGGCCGATGCCCTTCTGCTCGCGCGTGATGCAGATGGATCCGCCGCCGATCCCTACCTTCACGAAGTCCGCCCCCGCGTCCACGAGGTATCGGAACCCTTCCGCGTCCACCACGTTGCCGCCGCCGACCTTCACCGAGTCCCCATAGTTCTTGCGGATCCACCGCAGCGTATCCGATTGCCACTCCGAGAAGCCGTCCGAGGAGTCCACGCACAGCACGTCCACACCGGCGGCCACGAGCGCGGGCACCCGCTTCTCGTAGTCCCGCGTGGTGATGCCGGCTCCCACCACCAGGCGCTTGCCGCTGTCCACGAGCTCGGTGGGGTGCTCCTTGTGCTCCGCGTAGTCCTTTCGAAAGACCATGGAGGAGAGCCGTCCATCCGTTGCCACGATGGGCAGGCAGTTCAGCTTGTGCTTCCAGATCAGGTCGTTCGCCTCGGAGAGCGTGATCCCCTCCCGGCCGTAGACGAGGTCGGAGAACTTCGTCATGAGGTCCGATACCTTTGCGTCCGGCGGTGTAGTGGAAAGCCGGTAGTCCCGGCTGGTGAGGATGCCCACGAGCGTGCCGGTGGCCGTGCCGTCCAGCGTGACTGCCATCGTGGTGTGCCCGGTCTTCTCCCGGAGGGCAAGCACTTCTCTCAGCGTGGCCTCCGGCCTGATATTCGAGTCACTGGCCACGAAACCTGCTTTGAAACGCTTCACGCGCGCCACCATTTCCGCCTGTGACTCCACGGGCTGGGAGGCGAAGATGAATGCGATCCCGCCCACCCGGGCAAGCGCGATGCCCATGCGGTGGTCCGACACGGACTGCATGATGGCAGAGGAGAACGGCACGTTCAGCTTGAGCGCCGGGGTTTCTCCGGCACGGAAGCGCACCAGCGGAGCGACAAGAGACACGGCGGCGTTCGTGCACTCCTTGCGGGTGAGGTTGGGGATCAGGAGGTATTCGCTGAACGTGCGGGAAGGTTCGGGATAGTAGGTCGCCATGGGATAGGATAGCGTCCGCGCGCCCGCCCGTTCAAG